>DAONFA010000003.1 GCA_035403355.1 Candidatus Cloacimonas sp.
TCATTATAGAAATAACCAGGCAAGCGGAGGGAGGTTTTGACTTACAATTTTCACTTGCCTTCAATGAAACCACACACCCACATCTCTTGTTCACTTACAACCGCTATATGACAGGTCTCTAAACCAAAAAATTGTGGGTTAAAACAGAAAGCAAGCGGAGGAAGGTTTTGACTTACAATTTTCACCTGCCTTCAATGAAACCAAACCTCCACATCACTTGTTCACTTACAACCGCTCTAAAACTGGTTTCTAAACCGAAAAATTGTGAGTTAAAACAGAAAGCAAGCGGTGGGAGGTTTTGACTTACAATTTTCACCTGCCTTCAATGAAACCAAACCCCCACATCTCTCGTTCACTTACAACCGCTCTAAAACTGGTTTCTAAGCCGGAAAATTGTGAGTTAAAACAGAAAGTACACACCCTTCCAACCCAAATATCAATCACCCACTATTTTCACAGTATAAACTAACAACACCATAAAGCGAAAAAAACACCTTCTGGTAAATTTACTCTTTTTCCACTTCAAATTAGTTGTTTATCAGTTCCTTCTTTTTTGCGATATGCGGCAAATGAGATTCCCGTATCATTCCCATATCGCGATACGGGAACGATACGAGAATCATATCGGAATGTTATCGGGAAAATTCCGGGATGTCTTTGGGATGTGGATGGCAATAAAAAATGGTACGAATTGGCAAGTTAAAAATGATACACTTGCAAAAAATGGGAAAACAAACGCTTCGTCTTTTGCTCTATGCTTGAAAGCCCCTTAGGGCAACATCGTAATGGTGACCTCCTGGTCAACCTCTTTTTGTGCTTGAACGACGAGGACGTCGTCCTTCCGAATAAAAAAGGGCTTTAGGGAACAGGGAAAGTGAAAAAAACTATCGTAGCTTACTTTTCCCGAGGGGCTTACGCCGCCGTCGCTATCAATGTGTCGCCCTAAGGAGCTTTTATTCAGGAAGAACGACGTCCTCGTCGTTCATAAGAAACATCAACCTTCTAAACCATCTCAACCCTCTAAACCTTCTAAACATTTTAATTCCCTGTAACTTACATTGATGGCAAGAAACGACGAGGACGTCGTTTATTCCGGAAATTTCCCGAGGGGCTTACACCCCATCGCTATTCTCGTGTCGCCCTAAGAGGCTTTTATTCAGGAAGAACGACGTCCTCGTCGTTCATAAGAAACATCAACAGGATTGGGCAGCTTCAGCAAAACCCTTCTCTTCGGAAGAACGACGTCCTCGTCGTTCATAAGAAACATCAACCCTCTAAACCATCTCAACCCTCTAAACCTTCTAAACTCTCTCAACCTTCTCAACCTTCTAAACCTTCTCAACCCTCTAAACCTTCTCCACCTATTTTTCCTTTTATGTCTTTTCAATATGAAATGAATATTATATCCCAGGAAAATAAAGACATTCTTTATGGTTTGTCGGTAAAAATGTTGTTTAGATTATATTTCCAGCTCTACATAAACGGGGCAGTGATCCGAACCCTCAATATCCTGTCTGATTCCTGCTTTTTTAATATGTTTCAGGCATTCCCGATTCACCCAAAAATAGTCCAGTCGCCAACCCACATTCCTGGGTCTGGCTTTTGTCCGATAGCTCCACCAGGTATATTGTTCAGGGCTTTGATCAAAATGGCGAAAAGTATCTACCCAGCCCATTTCCTCAATTTTAGATAGCCAGGCACGTTCAATAGGTAAGAAACCGCTGGTCTTTTCGTTTTCTTTAGGATTGGCAAGGTCTATAGGGTGATGAGCAGTATTAAAATCTCCCCCGATAAGGATAGTTTTTCCGGTAGCTCTTTTTGCCTCCATCACTTCCAGGCAACGATCATAAAACCGGAGTTTATAATTTAACCGTTCATCGTCCTTTTGTCCGTTCGGGAAATAGATATTGAAATAGATAAATTTTGTATATTCGGCAATATTGATTCTGCCTTCACAGTCAAATTCCGGATTACCGAATTCGGTATCTAAGCTCAAAGGCAATAATTTAGTGAATAAACCTGTTCCGGAATAACCTTTGCGCGTGCCATGAGACCAATAAAAGAGATAGTCATTCAGTGCTTTAAGTTCTTCCGGAATTTGGTGTTCCTGCAGTTTTGTTTCCTGTATTCCTAAAATATCCGGTTGTTCTTTTTTAACTATCTCTATAAAGCCCTTATTGATAGCAGCGCGCAATCCATTCACATTCCAGGACCAAATTGTAATTTGCAAATTAACCTCCATTTTCTGCTTGCTATATCTCCTGGTAAGCTCTTTGATAAAGCATTTATAAAATATTATAATCCGTTAGTTGCCTGAATGCAAGTATTATCCTGCTTGACATAGAGATGGCTTTTATTTTTTTAGATTACTAAATGAAGAATACTAAACTGCGTCTCTGGTTGATAACTTTTCTATTCTTAACAGGTCTTCCGTTATTTGCACAACGCGAAGCATTTAGCTCCGCTTTGCCTGATACTTTGGCTCTGGAAATTCCTGACAGCTTAAAAATTGAAGTGATAAAAACGGATTCCCTGTTTTATATAGCGGATAGTATAAATTTTAACTATAATACGGAGATAATTAAGCTCTATGGCACTCCCAAAATCAACTATCAGGATACGGAAATAATTGCTGATTCGCTTACTGTGGATGTAAAAAAAGAGCGTGCTTTCAGCTATGGTTTCACGAAAATGAAAGATGGAGAGCAGTTACTTTTGGGTTCTAATGTCCGTTTTGATGTTAACACCCAAACCGGTATTCTGGATGAAGGACGCAGTTTAATTGAAGGGGCTTATTACAGTGGACGCGAACTTCGTAAAATAGATAAAGATATTTATGATATTGACGGTGGAACTTTTACCAATTGCGATTTGGCAGACCCGTCTTATTGGTTTTGGGCTAAGCAATTAAGAATTTATAAGGGCGATAAAATTGTCGGTAAACCGGTTATTGGCTATGTTAATCATTTCCCGGCATTCTTTTTCCCTTTTATCTCAATTCCAATCAGGCAAGGCAGACATCCAGGATTTCTAATTCCTTCTCCCGATTATAATAATGTTGATGGTTTTGTGATTCGGAATTTAGCTTTGTATTATCCCTATCGTGATTATGCCGATTTTGTTCTGGGTTTTGATATTATGGAAAAAACCGGCTGGAAAGGGCATTTTGATTCTGAATATTTGAAACGATATGCTTTTTCTGGTGGCTTTAATGCCTCTTTTCAGCATAATTTAAATGAATACGGCACTTTTGACGATTGGTCTTTGCAGGGAAATCACCATCAAGACCTTCCGGAAAAATCCTCTCTGGATGCCAACATCAATTTTGTAAGTAATAAACGGATTTGGGAAAGCAGCAGCGATGTAGATCAAAGTTTGGCACAGCGTTTAACTTCCAGTATTTCCTATTCCAAACCCGTTGGTTCTTCCTATTTAAATGCCGCAAGTTATTTTACTCAGGATTTAATTAATGAAACCGCATCTTTATCTTTGCCGAGTGCTTCTTTTTATTTGTCCAGCAGGCCTGTTTCAGAACTTTTCAATGTTTCTTCCGATTCCTGGCTCAGCAATTTTAATTACCGCTACAATGTTTATTTAGAGCACACAGGAGTTTTGCGGGAAAAGAATTATGCATTTACTGATCTCTTTTGGAATAATACTATGGACCCGGCAGATACAACCGGGCAAACTTTTTTGAATGAACATCATTTCGGGATAAAACAAAACGCAGGTATTTCTCATAGTTCCAATCTATTCGGTTGGTTAACCTTAGGGCAGAATTTTGACTATAGCGAAGCATTTATGGATAGAAACAGAAACGATGATAAATTTGCCAGAGGAAATTCCTGGTCTGCATCTGCCAATGCGCGATTTAATCTTTACGGTTTGCGTAATTTCAAAGATTTTCCCATAACCGCTATTCGGCATATTGTTACTCCCAATATTGGCTATTCTTATCAACCGGATACCGGTAAAAATTCCGATTTATACAGTTTCGGGAGTATCGGTATAAGCAATTCAAAGGAAACCTCAAATTTATCTTTCGGTTTAGATAACACCTGGCAGATGAAATATGGCAAAAAGGGCAACGAAACAAAGCTAAACGATATTTTATACTGGCGCATAGGAACTAACGCCAACCTGAAAAAAAAGGATAAACCCTTTTCCAATATAAATCATACGCTCTATTTCAAACCGGGTAGTTTTAGCTTAGGGAATCTTTCTTTAAATGATGGCAAATACACCCTCAGCAAGATCAAACTTGGATATTCATCACAGTATAGCGCTGTTCAGAATCCCTATCAAATCCACTTTAAGGAAATGAACTTGAAAAATCAATATTTTGCCCAGGGAATTTCCCTTAGCGGTTCAGCTCCTTACAGCAAATACTTCTCCCCTCCAAAAAATCGTGATTTTGAGACCTTTGGAAATTCGGATTCTTTAAAAACCGCTATGGAAACTCTCCAGGAAGAATATACCAGCTCCAGCGACTGGAGTTTATCCATCAGCCACAATGTTTATAGTGATAAAGATATTTTTCACTCGGAAAGCAGTAATCTACGAACCAGCTTAACTTGCAGAATAACGGAAAACTGGAGTTTGGCTTATACAAATTATTATAACTTGATGACTAACAATATGCTTTCCCAAACATTCTCACTGTCCCGAAACCTGCATTGCTGGAAAATGGATGTGAACATTACTTTGCGTAATGACTATTGGGATTATAGAATTACGCTGTTTAATACTTTGTTACCGGATGCATTAAAGTTCCAGACCCATGATAGTAAAAAATATTAAGCGCGCTGTTTTTTTAGACCGGGACGGCGTTATCAGTCCTGACGATTTCGGCTATTTAAGTAATCCTGCCGAATATCATCTATATCCCTATACCATTGAGGCATTAACAATACTTAAAGAGATGGATTTTTTGCTTTTTGTGGTTACCAATCAATCCGGTGTTGCCAGGGGCTATTTTACTATTCAAGACCTGGAAAAAGTGCTGGCGAAGATGCGTTCTTTGCTCTCCGATGGAGGAATTGAACTTACAGGTGTTTACTATTCTCCCTATTATAAAAACGGTATCGTGCCACCTTATAATATTGAACACGAAGACCGCAAACCAGGCATTGGAATGTTCAAAAAGGCATATACCGATTTCCCTTTTCGGATAGAGGGTTCCTGGATGATTGGAGACCGCATCAGTGATATTGGCTTTGGAAAAAATGCTCATCTGAAAAATATACTACTGCTTACAGGCAATGGCGAGAAGGACTTCCTGAATATTCTGGAAAATAAGGATTTGAGACCGGATTTCGTTTGCGAAAATTTATTAACCGCTGCTAAACTGATTAGGGACTATAAGCTGTGAAATACCTTGCTTATTATACTGACAGCAAGTTTCAGACATTTAGTTTGGAACGGCAAATAAAAGCTCTGGATAAATTGATTGGAGTTTTGGAGCAAAATTTGGCTAATCAGGAATCCCGCATCCAGATAATTGAACATATCCTGAAATTAAGTAAATTGATAGAGATGCCGATACCGGAGGACTTACAGTTCTTTCTTAAAGAATTAAATCCCCGTTTAAATCCTCATCAGCTATTGAATAAAATCTATTTTTACCGGCAGGGAGCTCTTCGGAAAGATAGTCAAATGGTTATCCCCACGCAAGAGGGAAAAATTACTGCTGATCTTGAAATTCGTCAAAAAGCAAGGCAGATAACCGTTATCTGTGATAATTTACGCTCCGTATTCAATGTCGGCTCTTTGTTTCGGACTTCGGAATGCTTAGGGATAGGAAAAATAATTCTGTGTGGAATAACTCCTACTCCGGAACATAGTAATATGCCAAAAACAGCTATGGGAACAGAAAAAATTGTTGCCTGGAACTATTTTTCCAAAACAGATGAGGCAATAGCTTCCTGCCATCAGGATGGTCTGCTCATTTACGCTCTGGAAACGGTGGACAAGGCAAAAAGCGTATTTGAAACCGTTTATCAATTCCCCCTTGCTATTGTTATCGGAAATGAAGCATTGGGAATTGAACCCTCTCTTTTAGAGCTCTGTGATGAATTTATCACTCTACCTCAATTGGGCTGGAAAACATCTCTAAATGTAGGTGTGGCTGCAGGAATTACACTCTATCAAATTCTTTGGGGAGGTCATAATGGATAATATTGCTTTTTATGATAAATTAGCTATCTCACTAAAAAACCATAGTCCTCTGTGGCAGGCAAGCATCATTGAAAGTGATGGCTCTACTCCAGCCAAGACAGGAATGAAATTAGCTGTTTCTTTAAATGAAGAACCCTTTGGCAACCTGGGAGGGGGAGAACTGGAACATACAGTTGTAAATCTAATCCGGAACGATAAACCTAAAAAAGCTGCGGTTTATAGTTTCAACCTCTCCGCCGATGGCTCTAAAGCCGGAATAGCCACTTCTATGCTTTGCGGAGGACAAGTTCAGGTATTTATTGAGCCCCTGTTTTATACCGATAAACTCTATGTGATTGGAGCAGGGCATTGCGGTAAAGCATTAGGAAAATTAGCTTGCCTTTGCGGCTTTTATGTTACTTTGATAGATAATCGCCAGGAAATAATTGATAACCTTCCCGCAGATTGTTTTCATAGAGCTTTACAACACAATTATGCAAACCTGGATGAGATAATTGATTTTAATCCTGACTGCTGGATTGTAATTATGACCCAAGGTCACTTGAATGATAAAGAGGTGCTGGAACAATGCCTGAGAAAACCTTTTCGCTATCTGGGTATGATAGGCAGCAAAACAAAGGCATCCGCTACTCTTGCTAAATTGAAAGAAAAGGGCTTTACTGAAGAAGAACTTTCTAAGTGCCATTCACCTGTTGGTTTACCTATAGGATCAAATACCCCTCACGAAATAGCAGTGAGCATTATGGCAGAAATTATCTCTCTGCGTAATCTCCCTGACAAAGAGTGAAAGAGTTGGGTTTACAAAGAGAAAAAGAGAAAAAGAGAAAAAAGAGATTAAATGGAGAATGGAAAATTGAGAATTGAGAATGAATTTAGCGAGATGGCGAGATGGCGAGATGGGAAGAGAGAGATGGCGAGATGGATTTTTTTACAAAGAGAGAAAGAGAGAAAGAGAAAAAAGAGATTAAATGGAGAATGGAAAATGAATTTAGCGAGATGGCGAGATGGCGAGATGGATTTTTTTTACAAAGAGAAAAAGAGAAAAAGAGGAAAAGAGAAAAAGAGGTAAATCCAAACAATGCAGTCAAAACAGACGGTTCAATTTTATCTACTGCATTATAAGGAATAATTTTACTCCTGCAATTTGTATAGGAGATAAAATGAGGCGGAGAAAAAATCTCCGCCTTTTTGTATGTGATGGTAGTAAGGATTTATCCGTGTTTATGGGTAAGCTCTGAAGTAACTTGCCCATTGAATACAGAGCGTTTAAAGTAATGCGTATGTAATAGTTTAAGGGCAAGTTTGGAATTGGGTTCACCCAAGAACTGCTCATACACCTTTAGAACTTCAGGATTATGATGTGACATTCTGACAGGTAAATTGCGGTCTTCTTCATATAAAGCTAAACCTCTTCTGGCTCTGGAAGCAATATCATTGCCATAAGGTTGACCACCGCCACCAACACAACCACCCGGGCAAGCCATAATTTCAATAAAATGCCAGGGGGATTCACCTTTGGTAGCAAGACCTTCTCTAACTCTATCCAAAACTTTACGCGCATTGGAAAGTCCGTGAGCGACTGCTACATTAACTTTACCAAAACCGGGAATATCAACTGAAGCTTCTTTAACTCCTTCCAGTCCACGCACTGCTGTAATATCCACATTTTGTAAATCAGTTTGCGTAACCAGAAAATAAGCACTACGAATTGCAGCTTCCATAACTCCACCTGTGGCTCCAAAAATGGTTCCGGCACCGGTATAAAAACTCATACCTTCATCCGGTTCTTCATCCGGTAAGTTGGCAAAATCAATTCCCGCTTCTTTAATCATCCGAATAAATTCCCGCGTAGTTAAAACATAATCGGTATCCTGAAAACCGCTATCACTTAATTCCGGACGCCGGGCTTCAAATTTCTTGGCTGTGCAAGGCATAATAGCAACCGAAACAATATTAGCAGGATCAATTCCTTTTTCCTGAGCATAATAGGTTTTGGAAAGCACTCCAAACATACTCATCGGAGATTTTGCGGTAGAAACACAATCAGCTAAATCGGGATAGTAGGTCTCCATAAATTTAATCCAACCGGGAGAACAGGATGTAATAAGCGGTTTCTTTTCTCCTGCTTTCAATTTTGTAACGCATTCCGTGCCTTCTTCCATAATAGTTAAATCGGCAGTAAAATTGGTATCCATAACCGAATCAAAACCTATTTTTCGCAGGGCTGCATACATCTTTTTAGGAGTTACGCTACCAAAGGGCATTCCAAATTCTTCACCTAAAGAAACACGAATGGAAGGTGCTTCCTGAACTATCACATGCTTAGCAGGGTCTAAAATAGCTTCCCAAACGGCATCCAGTTCATTTCTTTCGTGCAAGGCACCGGTTGGACAATAGACAGTGCACTGACCACAATTTACGCAAGGGCTATTTGCCATCCCGTTACTGAAAGCAGTATCAATATGTGCATCAATACCCCGCTCAGCAAAAGTTAAAGCATAAACAGTTTGCACTTCGTTACAAACAGTTATGCAACGGCCACATCCGATACATTTATTAGTATCCCGGATAATGGATAAGCTAGATTCATCCGCCGGTTTTTTCACTAAGATATTAGGTAAGGCATCGGAATCCACTCCCAGGTTATTTGCCAGGGTCTGCAGTTCGCATTTATTATTGGCAGCGCAGCTGGGGCAGGTTACATCGTGATTGGAAAGAATCATTTCCACTACCGTTTTTCGGTAGGAACGCAGTTTTTGCGAATTGGTTACAATTTTCATTCCTTCTCCAACTGGAGTGCAACAGGCACGTTTGGGTGTAGGATTTCCTGCAATTTCCACAACGCAGACCCCGCAATTTCCAGTTGGGGGTAAATCGGGGTGATAGCATAAACGGGGAATATAAATTCCGAATTTATCCGCGGCTTCTATAATGGTCATTGTATCCGGAACTTCCAGATGCTGACCATCTATAAAGACATTTACAGTTTTAGCCATAATATCATTCCTCTTATTTTCTTACTTTTTAGTTATTTCAATGAATTCATCGGTAAAATTCTCAATCGCACTGCGGATAGCCATAATTGGCGATTGACCTAACGCACAGAAAGATGTTTGCTGCATAGTTTCAGCTATGTTTAGCATTAAATTCACATCTTCCATAGTCCCGTTTCCTTTGCGGATTTTGGAAATAAGCCGATAAAGCTGTTCCGTTCCATTTTTACAGGGAGAACATTTTCCACAGGATTCATGCCGGAAGAAACGCAGAATGCTCCAAAGCAAATCTACAATACTTTGGTGTTCGTTGAGAACTAAGATAGCTCCGCTGCCTAAAACAGCAGCATATTGATTCAAGCTGGAAAAATCCATTTTTACATCTAAAAGGCGATCGGGCAAAATAACTCCTGCCGCTCCACCAACTAAAGCTGCTTTGAACCTAAAACCTTTTTTCATTCCGCCTGCATAGTCATTGATGATAGTTCTTAAAGTTGTTCCCATATCCACTTCACAAAGACCAGGATAGGAAACATCTCCAAGAATAGTATAGACCTTGGTCCCAGGGCATTCTTTAGTTCCATATTTAAGATATTCATCCGCACCCTTGGCAATAATGAAAGGCACATTTGCCAAGGTCTCTACATTGTTTACCACTGTAGGTGCCTTCCAAAGTCCTTCCACTCCTGGAAAAGGTGGTTTCCAACGCGGGTTTCCTCTATTTCCTTCCAGGGATTCAATCAGAGCTGTTTCTTCTCCGCAAACATAAGCACCGGCACCTATTTTCAATTCAATATCCAAGTTAAAACCGCTGTCAAAGATGTTTTTGCCTAATATGCCATATTCATAATCCTGTTTAATTGCCTTTTCCAGACGCGCTATACAAAGTTTATATTCGCCTCTAATATAGATATATGCTTTACTGGCACCAACCGCGCGAGCGCAAAGCATAATTCCTTCCAGCAACTGGTGCGGGTCTCCTTCCATAATTAACCGGTCTTTAAATGTTCCGGGTTCGCCTTCATCGGCATTAACAACTACATATTTTTGAGGAGCATTCAGAACAGAAGTAAAACCCCATTTCACACCTGCAGGAAAGGCAGCTCCGCCTCTTCCTTTTAAACCCGCTTTTTTCACTTCGGCAATAACATCGTTGGGTTGCATTTGCGTTAATGCTTTTTCCAGAGCTTCATAACCACCTGCGCCAATATAATCGTCAATATTTTCAGGGTCTATAATGCCGGAATTGCGTAAAACAATGCGGTTTTCGTAATTGAACTTAGGGCTGAACTTTTCTGCCCCTTCCAGCATCAGGCGTTTTACAGGGCGTCCTTTCAAAAAATGTTCCTGCACAAGCTCCGGAATATCTTCACTCTTAACTTCTGCATAATTAATGTTCTCGGGATATACAGTTAAGCATATTCCTTTGCCAAAAAAGCCCAGAGGACCGGTTTCCAAAATGTTTATTTCTTCCGCTAAATCATTTTTGGCTAATTCATTGCGGAGAGCAGAAATAAAATCCTGAACGCCAGCTGCAAGGGATGCCTCATTAATAGAGACAAGGATGTGACTGCGATAGAATTTCATTATTTCCTCCCCCTTATTTTAGCTATGATATCTTCCACTTTCTCTTCTGTTAGGTCGCCGTAAACATCATCATTAATCATCATTACAGGTGCATTTCCACAGACACCCAAACAGGCAGTAAATTCCAGAGTGAATATACCATCTTTCGTTGTTTCACCAACATTGATACCAAGCAGAATTTTCAGCTTACGCAATATATTATCCGAGCCCTTAAGATAACAGGGCGGTGATTCGCAAAGCCGGATAATGTTTTTGCCTCTTGGTTTTGTGCTATACATCGTGTAAAAAGTAAGCACGCCATAGATGTGATTAGCAGGTATCTTAAGATATTCGGCTACAGTATCAACTGCCTCAGGAGAAATATAATGCTGAGGGTCTTGATCCTGAATATCATGGAGAATCTGAATCAGATTATCCTTATGGGGAGCATATTTCTGACAAATCTCTTTAATCATAGCTCTTATCCTTTATTCTTCTTGATTTTGTTGTTGTAATTTCTCTGCTTCACGCTTTAATTGAACATCGGGATGCATTCCCGGTATTTTGGAAATGGCTTTCACGGGGCATACATCCATACAGGTTCCGCACTTTATGCAAGGTAGCTGATTGATAGTATATTTCTCTTCCCTGCTGCCTGAAATACAGCTGACAGGACATTTACGGGAGCATAAGGAACACCCGATACATTTGTTTTTATCTATCTCATAGTGCATTAAATCGGCACAGACCTTATTAGCACAACTCTTATCTCTTATGTGAGCTTCATATTCATCACGAAAATAACGAATTGTGGAAAGAACAGGATTGGGAGCCGTTTGTCCTAAACCGCAAAGAGAAAGCTTGGCAATTGTTTCTCCCAAGCGTTGCAGTTCTTCAATATCGCCTTCTTTTCCATATCCGCTTTCTATGCGTTTCAAAACTTCCTGCATCTGTCTCAAGCCAATCTTGCAGGGAGAGCATTTTCCACAAGATTCATCCACGCAAAAATCCATAAAGAACTTGGCAACATTCACCATACACTTTTCTTCGTTCATTACAATCACACCGCCGGAACCCATCATCGCACCACGTTCTTTTAAACTTTCATAATCAATCGGCACATCAAGATGTTGAGTTGTTAAACAGCCGCCGCTGGGACCTCCCAATTGGACTGCTTTGAATTTATGGTCGCCAATCATACCTCCACCAACATCAAAAATCAGTTCTCTTAAGGTAATTCCCATTGGAACTTCCACAAGACCCGTATTTCTAATATCTCCTGTTAAGGCAAAAACCTTGGTTCCTTTACTGTTTTCAGTTCCCATAGAGGCAAACCAATCAGCCCCTTGAAGGATAATTGAGGGTATATTGCCTAAGGTTTCTACATTGTTAACTACAGTAGGTTTTTTGTATAAGCCCCTAACTGCAGGATAGGGAGGTTTGGGTGTAGGATTACCACGCTGGCCTTCAATGGATTGCATTAAAGCTGTTTCTTCACCACAAACAAAGGCACCTGCTCCAGTTCTAACTTCCGCTTCAAAGCTGAAATCACTGCCAAAGATGTTATTACCTGTTAAACCGGCTTCTTTTGCTTTGGCAATAGCCAGTTTGATGCGCTTAATGGCTAAAGGATATTCTGCCCGAATATAAAAATATCCGGTTTTAGCTCCGATAGCATAAGCGGCAATCATCATTCCTTCCAAAACGCGATGGGGATCACCTTCCAGTAAGCTTCTATCCATAAAAGCACCGGGATCGCCTTCATCTCCGTTACAGATAAAGTATTTTTCTTCTGCAGGATTATCGTGCACCATTTGCCATTTTAAGTGTGTGGGAAAACCGCCTCCGCCTCTTCCCCTCAATCCTGATTTTTTGATGATATCAATGGTTTGCTGGGGGGTAAGAGTTGTTAAAACGGTTCCCAATGCTTCATAACCACCGGTAGCGATATATTCTTCAATGCTTTCCGGGTCTATATATCCGCAATTGGCAAGAGCCACTTTTACTTGTTTTTGATAAAAGGGGATTTCTTTTTGGGTAATAAAGGTTTTTTCTTCTTCATCTTGAAGCATTAAACGCTTAACGGGACGTCCTTTCAGGAAATGTTCATTCACAATTTCTTCTACATCGTCAGGGGTAACTTTTTTATAGAAGATTCCTTCAGGATAAACTACCAGCACAGGACCATAATCACAAGGACCCATACAACCGGTTTCAATAATGTTTATTTCGTTGGTCAGCCCCTTAGCTTGCAACACATTATGAAACTGGTCTTTAATTTTTAAAGCGCCGGAGCTTATACATCCTGACCCACAGCAAATTAATAGGTCAATTCGTTTTAATGACATTCTTTTCCTCCACAATCAGTTGCCGGTAGCGACAACATAATCGGAGACGATTCTGCCATTTACTATGTGCTCTACTACTACTTTTTTTACCTTTTCGGGAGTCATATTTCCGTAGGTAACTTTGGGTTTGCCTTCTTCAATAACATCCACAACCGGTTCCAGGGAAGAAAGCCCTTTTTCACCGGTTTGAGTAACTAACACATCTGTTAAATTGCGGTTGGTAATTTCTTCCAGGAAGGTTTTCATTACTTCACGAGCACCCATAGCGATTCCAGATGTACCCATCCCTACCACTATTTTGATGCGTGTGTTTCCGCCGCGAAGTTTCATCTCTTCCTGAGCTTTTTCACGGATTTTTTTAAGGTCTGCGAGTGTTTTCATCAGACATCCTCCATATTTGTATTTTGTATTCCTTCTAATAATGATTGATTGATGTATTCAATAACATCAGGATAAGTTAAGGGTATATCACCCAATTCTTCTTTTATAGCTGTGGTATCAAAATAAAAGCTTTTTTCTATGCCATTTTCGTAACTGATAAGCTTGATGGTAAAATCAACTTCCGGATGTCCTATAATAGCTCCCAGCAGAGTATCTTTCAAATTTCCAAGGGGCATTCGGTCAATATGATTCAATTGAAAGTCCACGGTTAAAACAGTTCCGAAACCAGGTTCGCTGGTAATTGTAAAGCTCCCGTTAGCTGCTTCTGCATTCTGTTTCACTAAAGGTATTCCCAGCCCTACTTTCTTTTCGCGTTCCATTTTGGAAGTATAAAAAGGATCTTCTGCTTTTTTCAGGGTTTGGGAATCCATTCCTGTGCCATCATCTTCCACAATAAAACGCAAAATGTTGTCCTGCACATTACGAATAATGCGGATTTTGATGTTCTTCGCTTCGGCGCGAACGGAGTTTTCTATAATATCCAAGAGGTGTAATGAGATATCTTGCATTCAAGTATCCGGATTATTGATAGCGTTTCAGTATTTCAGCTATTTTATCCTTGCTGTCTATCCTACCGTAGGTATCTTCTCCAATAACAAAAACTGGAGCTAAAGAACAAGCACCTACACAGCGGACTGCACTCATCGTAAAAAGACCGTCCTTTGTGGTCTCCCCCATTTGGATTCCTAATTCATCAGAAAGCATTTGTACCAAATGAGAAGCTCCTTTTACAAAACAGGCAGTTCCCAAACAAACATTGAGGTTATATTTGCCGTGCGGTGTCATCGTAAAAAAGTTGTAAAAAGTTACTACACCATAAATCTGATTGACAGGAATATTTAGTTCCTGAGCAATAAATTCCTGCACTTCCATCGGTAAGTAACCGAAAATTTCCTGTGCAGAACGCAGAATTTCAATTAACGGATTGCGGATATTTTTCTTTTCCTCAATCACTTCCTTTAGACGCGTGTAAAGGTCATTGGGCATCTTAGATGCGGGAGTCATAACTTCTCCTTATATTTCATTTATTTAAATTATATTTCAATATGTCGTCTGCCAACCCCCTTAGCAGCCAATAGCAATTCCTGCGCTAATGGCTTTTCCACAGTTATAGTGCTGAATCCCTTGCCCAGATCACTTAAATAATGAGCATCGGAAGCACGCAATAATGCTCTATCCTGAAGCTCGGGATGCTCCTTCAGCCAGCTGTTCACATCCAAACCTGCGCTTATCGCCAAAATCGGGAAATGGGGCTTATCCGGTAGAAAACCAAGCTGACTTAAAATGCTGTTAACATAGGCATCAATATGAGCTGGAACAACCAGTCCGTTATAGTTTCCAACCTTCTCCACTACGGTATTTAAGTCCCATTGAGAAGAATTTATCAGAGCGCGTGTTTCCACTCTTAAAATGTTCTCATTTTCGTCAATAACAACTTGATCCCCGAAAAAATCGGGATCATTATCTATGGGTAATAAGCTGTTATACAGCTCCACATCAAATTTTTGAGCCGCTATGGGGTCATCAAAATAGGCAAGTAAATGAATTTCTTCCGCACTTTGAATTTCTACTCCCCAGGTGAATAACAGCTTTTCTTTTTCCGCAACTTTCTGATAGGCAGCACAATTTGCCATACTGTTATGATCCGTAATTGCCAGCCATTGAATACCAAATTGTTTCAACCTCCGGCTTATTGCCTCAGGGGACATTTCCAGCCCTCCGCAAGGCGATAAAACAGAATGGATATGTAAATCTGCGCGGAGCGATAGCATCCGAAAAATCTTAAGGATTTAGCAGTTTATACAGAATACCGGCAAGCTCAAAAGTAGGTAATTTGCTTGATATTAGCAAGATGCCTTCTTCAACCGCCTTTTCAATAATAATGCTTTCGGGCTCGTTGCCTTTAGCAAAAATAATTGCCGGAATACCGGTCATTGAAGCGACAGCTATCACATTCAGATGTTTCATAATGGTTATCCAAACCTGTCCTTCTTTTGCCGAACCCATTACATCACTTAGCATATCGCAAACATAGGCACCGTTTATTTCCACTCCCTCCAAAGTTAAAGCAGGAGTGCAATTAATACCATTTATGGCAGTTACATAATCAGCTAATTTTATCATAGTGTCATCCTTATCTGATTTTTTCTTCTTCTTCGCTATCTCTGCTGTGGCGTTTTAGCAGCACTACGCAATCATCAATAGATGCTTTCCCTAAAACAATATCTTCTGCCAAAGCGTAACAGGTGGGGCTGCCACAGGCACTGCAATCAAGCCCCGGAAGCATTGTAAGAATTTCATTTATTTGTTTCATCTTCTGAATTGCTTTTTTGATGTCCTTATCCAGTTCCATAATTGGTCTGGGGGCAAGAGGAACTACAGCAAATTCACCTTTTTGATATAGCTTGCAAAGATCATAAGTATCAAATTCCCCTTCCTTTCCTTCTTTAATCATCTTTTTAATTCTGCTCATTGCCACAAAAGGATTTTCCACATTTAGGCAACCACCCACACAACCATTAGTGCAGGTTCTTAAAACAATATAGTCATACTGATCAAGGTAGTGATCTTCCACCCGGGAAAGGATTTCCATCACATTTTCCACTCCGTTTACAGAAAGAGCACGAATATCATCACAATCAACAAGATCTGCCTGCACTCCGGAAAGAGCCCAGGTTAAGCCCTTTGGGTAGGTTTCAATAACTGGAGGGTTATTTTGCAGCTGCTTGATGGAATCTCTAATTCTGCCATATATCATACCGATTGAAAAAGCACCGTCCTGAAGATGTTTATAAGCACCTTCCGGTTGATGAACCGCAGTTACATGAGCAATGCAAGGAACAATTAAAAAGATGCCAATTTCTTTTTCGTCCAGTCCGTATTTTTGCCTGATTTTTTCCCGAAAATACCTTGTTAAAATACTCATTGGTGCTTCTTGATGAAACAGATTGGGCAGCAATGAAGGATATTTTAATTGAATTAAACGAACTACCGAAGGACAATTACTACTTAAAATAGGCCTTTTATTGCGATTTTTCCTCACATAATCACGAATAATATTAATCATAAAATCAGTAACCGCTGCCTCTTCTGCTACTTGATCAAAACCCAGGTCTAAAACTGCCTGTTTTGCAACTTCATAGCTGATATCTTCAGTAAATTGTCCAAAAAAGGAAGTGGAAATTATTGCCAGCTTATACTTAAATTTATGGATTATTTCTAAGGGATCGCTAACGGGGATTATAGCATGAAAGCGACAAACATTTACACAATTGCCGCAATCAATACAACGGTAAGGATCAATATTGGCTTTATGATCTCTAACCCTGATAGCTTCAGTTGGACAAACTCTTACACAGGCAGTGCAGCCGGTACAGTTATCTTCCAAAATTCTTAGAGCATGAAAATAGGTTGTCTCAGTCATAGCTAATCTATTAGGTGAAACATATTATTATTTCCACCAAGGTGGAATTACCTAACGCAGAAGTTATATGCAAGGCATCACTGTTTTTCTGGATATTGGGCAATCCCAAACCAGCACCAAAACCCAATTCCCGCACTAAATCATCTGCTGTAGAAAAACCAGGTATCATTGCCTGTTCAATATCATCAATCCCGGGTCCGTTATCCCTGAATTGCATATAAATGAGATTATCATATACATTACTGCACATTTTTCCGCCTCTGGAATGAGCGGCAACATTGATTTCAGCTTCATAAGAGGCAACGGCGATGCGTCTTAAAACTTCGGAATTTACTCCTAAGCGCTTCAGCAAATTTTTCAGTTCTGAAGAGCCCTTTCCTGCTATGTTAAAATCTTTTTCCGGTATATCAAGCTGTAAAACAACTTCCGGCTCTTTTTTTTGAGCAAAAAAATCCTTAACCTGTTCTTCCAAACCTGGTTTGATATACCAATATTCCGCCATTTCAAATTCTGCAGCTGCGGAGTCCTGCATTATATAAAATCCCGCTGGAACGATATAATGTCATATTGGTAGCAATCATTGGCAAGCCACGTTCCTTTCCCATTTCAATAACATCTTGCATCGGTTTTTTCCCTCGCACAAAAACAATTCCTATCAAATCTATCATATCGGCAAGACGAATCACCTGGTTATTAGTTAACCCGGTTAAAAGTAAGGTTGATTCTTTTGTACACATCAATATATCGGAAATCAGATCTGATGAAAAGGCGCAGGGAACTTCTTTGCTTAAATCAGCACCTTCATACAGAACTTCCGCTTCCAGCAGTTCAACAATATCTTGTAAGGTCATTCATTTATTCCTTAATCTTTTTCTCTTTATTTCATTAAATATAGATATTGGAATTAAGTCAAGGGAAAAGTAAAAAGGGGTCGAGAAGTCAAGAGGGCGAGGGGTCGAGAAGGCGAGAGGTCGAGAAGTAGAGAGGTCGAGAGGTTTGGAGGGTAAGGAGATTTTTGATATCTCCATTTACCTCTTTCATTTTTACTACTCAGCTAAAGCTGATACCTGCATTTTGCTGTTGCTAATGGTGCAAAAATGAATTATTATATCTTATACCTAAGCAAAATAGGAGGTTAAAAATGAAATTGCAATATCTTGGTCATTCCGGATTTTTCTTCCAGGATAGCCAACATCGCACTATCCTGGTTGATCCATTTATAACCGGTAACCCATTAACATCGGTTAAAGCTAATCAGTTAACAGCGGATTACATCATTCTTACGCATGCTCATTCAGATCATTTTGGCGATACATTAACTATTGCTGATAAGCGAAAAACTACTATTATCTGTATCGCAGAACTTGCTTCCTATATTTCCCGAAAGGGCTTCAAGACGCATTCTTTGCAAATTGGCGGTAGCTTTAGCTTTGATTTTGGCAAAGTTAAATTAGTTCCCGCATTGCATAGTTCTTCCACATCCGATGGAGCTTATGCAGGACCTGCTGCTGGAGCTGTTTTCACAGTTGATAATAAAACTATTTATCACTGTGGTGATACAGGTATTTTTGGAGATATGAAGTTAATTGGAGAAATTGATCCCATTGATGTTCTCTTAATTCCCATCGGGGGTAATTTTACAATGGATATTGAGGATGCTGTTCGGGCGGTTAGTATGATTCAACCAAAATTAACTATTCCCATCCACTATAATACTTTTGCTTTAATTCAAGCCAATCCCCAGGTATTTATTGATAAAATTGCTGCTAACGGATATCAGGGCTCGGCATTGAAGCCGGGGGAAGAGCTTAATATTTCTTAATTGTTTTATATCAACCGAAGTCATCTGCTATCTCAATACATAGCAAGCTAAATATCATTCCCTAAGAGAACCTGGAATTTTCCCTATAACATTCCGATATGACTCCCGTATCGTTCTCGTATCACGATATGGGAACGATACGGGAATCTCATTAGCCGCATAACGCAAAAAAACGGGAATTGTTAAACAACTATTTTGGGGATGGGAAAAAATAATTGTTGTTGATAGTTTTTTTCGCTTTTTGGCGTTGATATTCTATACCGTGTAAATAGAGGGGGATTGATGGTTGGGTTGTAAGGGTGCAGGTTCTTGTTTTAACTCACAATTTTTCAGATTTCAGACCAGCTATAAAGCGGTTGTAAGTGAACTAAAAGTGTGGGATGTGGTTACATTGAAGGCAGGTGAAAATTGTAAGTCAAAACAAGCTGGTAACCAGTTGTAGAGCGGTTGTAAGTGAACAAAAGATATGAAAATGTGGTTTCATTGAAGGCAGGTGAAAATTGTAAGTCAAAACCTCCCGCCGCTTGCTTTTTGTTTTGACTCTAAACCGATTCTTTTTATGGTTGCAACTATATGCAGAAGCAACAGGAAATTTAATTATTGTCCGATACTGTAAAAGCTGAAGCTCGGTTTAGAGTAAAAACAAAAATTAAACAGGGTAAAAAATAGGGGTCGCTTTTTTGCTTGACAGTTCTTTATACTTACCAACATAAGAAAAAGCGTGAATTATTGTCTTTGTATCTAAATATAACTTATTGAACAGCGATGAGTTAAATATAAGGAGTAAACAATGAAAAAAACTGTCTGGTTAATTCTTGCCGTCATCATAGTGATGGGTCTGACTGGCTGTAAAAAGAAAGAAAATAAAATGCCCAGTCAGGCAACTGCCGCCGCTATTACTGAATATGCACCCCTGCCATCTTTTAAGGAGGTCTTTAGGGTTTTAGACAAATTGCAGGCAAAAGATTTTTCTGCTGCCGTTCCTGCCGATTTATATAAAACCAAGCAGGAAGAAATGCGCAATGCTTTTTCTTTGGGATTGCTTACAGCTGATGCCACAATAGCTGCCAAGGGTCACAATAAAAAGCGCCTTAGCAAAATTTCTTCTCAAATGATGGATTTAACTTCTCTTTTGGGTTTAGAAAACGAAGTAAATCAGATGAGTGCTGAACTGAAAAAATTGATTGAGAAAGAACAGTGGGCAGATTTGGAAACCGCCTTGGATACTCATAAAAAGAAAGTGGAAGATAAGCTTTGGGAAATGGAAAGTTTTGATAACTATACTTTGATGTTGTTTGGAGGTTGGGTTGAAGCTGCCAATCGCGTTGCCTGGTTAATTAAACAAAATTACTCTGCGGAACAAACCAAAGCATTATATCAGAAAGGCACCTTCAACAGCTTGGTAAATAATTTAAAAAATATTAAAACGGAACGCATTACCAGCCAACCCGAATTTCAAGAGGCATTAGGTTTGGTGGAACAATTGAAAGCTGTTATTGATGCCGATAAAGATCAAACCTATACTCCCGAACAGCTTGATCAGATAATTTCGCTTACCAATCAAATAAAAGAGACCTTTAAGAAGTAACCTCTTAAAAGGTGTTGCTGACAAAAGGTTGGGACAAAAACAGGTGAAAGAAAAAGAAAACCTTTCTTTTCCCGACCTTTATTTAATGATAGAGGTTCTATTTTGAATAAGCAGTTATGATGGTAAATTTTGTTTGGCTTGCTGCTGAGGCAGGAATAACCTGAAGCCATTCAGCTAAAAAAGATATTACTAAAGGACTACTATGAAAAAAATATTGCTCTTAGCGGGTATTCTGATATTTTCGGTTATGCTTTTTGGTAGGTCAAATTACTTTTGGATTGAAGATGTTCCCTGGGATGATGGCACTGCACTTACCATTAAAGCCAATGTTGCTGCCGATACTGTTTACCTGCAAAAAGCCCTTGATGACGGAACTTGGAAAACTATCTATACGGGTAACGGAATTAAACTTTCCTTTCCGCAAAACGAACTTGACCCCGATAAAAATTATAGATATCGTTTACTGATTCCCCGTCCAGCTTTGGGGGACAGTATGTTTTTTATGGCGGTTGCCCAACCCAAAGAACAATGGTTCTATTTGCATAAACTTTCCTACCTGTTAATTCTGCTTGCTGTTTCTTTTGCCATTATATATTATGTGCAAAGTGCCCGTAAAGGCAAGGACTATTATATTCGCCGAATTAGCGGTTTGGATTGCATTGAGGATTCCATTGGCAGAGCAACGGAAAAAGGAAAGCCCATTCTTTTTGTTCCCGGAATTAGTGATTTGGATGATATTCAAACCATATCCAGTTTAACTATTCTAAGCCATCTGGCTCAAAAAGCAGCGGAATATGATACTGAAATAATTGTTCCCTGCCGATTTTCAATGGTTTTTTCCGCTGCCAGAGAAGTGGTTAAAGAAGCATATATCAAAGCTGGAAAACCTGATGCTTACAATCAGGATAGAATATTTTACTTAACGGATGACCAATTTGGTTATGTTGCCGGAATTGATGGAATTATGGTTCGCGAACAACCTGCAGCTAATTTTTTCCTGGGTAGTTTTTATGCCGAGTCCTTAATTTTAGCGGAAACCGGTTTTAGCACGGGTGCAATTCAGACAGCTGGAACCGCTCAGGCAAGCCAATTACCCTTTTTTGTCGTTTCCTGTGATTACACTTTGATTGGTGAAGAACTTTTTGCTGCTTCTGCTTATCTTTCGCGGGATCCACAACAATTGGGTTCACTAAAAGGACATGATTTTGGAAAACTTCTGGTAATTATCCTTATTATTGCCGGGGTGATAACAGAAATGGCAGGTTGGCAATGGTTCAAAACATTTTTTGAGGGGGCACAATGAAGTATAAAGTTCCGCTATTTTTCGCCTTCGTTTGTGGAATTCTGGTAGTTATTTCAGAATTTATTCCCCACCGTCCTTTCAATATGCTAATCACTACTTTACAGGATTGGTTTATAATTATTTCCGGTTTTGCCATTCTCTTGGGACAGATTAGTTTGTTTCAGTCAAACATTAAAAAAATCAAGAATAAGAATCCCGACTGGCCCTTTTACCTGGCAGGTTTAATTAGTTTTACAATTATGCTGATAGTAGGATTGCTTTGGGGAACAAAAGAATATACCGGAATTTTAGGTCACGGTGAAACAATTCAATTAAAAATGGGAATGAAACCCTTTGATTACCTGTTTGAAAATGCTTTTATGCCGCTATCGGCAACAATGTTTTCTCTGCTGGCATTTTTTATTGCTTCAGCTGCCTATCGTGCTTTTATTATTCGTAGTTTTGAATCCAACCTGTTGATGATTACAGCCGTGATAGTGATGTTAGGAAGAACAAGCTTTGGAGGAATGCTAACTTCCTGGCTTCCGGAAGGACTGAAATTTTTACACCTGCCCAATTTGAGCGATTTTATAATGCAATTCCCTAATTCTGCAGCTCAGAGAGCTATTTTAATTAGTGCCGCTTTAGGAATTATCGGCAGTAGCTTAAGAATTATTCTTGGCATTGAAAGGTCTTATCTCGGAGGTGAAAAATGAGCGCCAACAAAAACTCTCAGACCGAACGCAGAATTATCTATCTGGTTTTGTTAATCGCTGTTGCCCTGCCTTTAATTTTTCCTATTGGCTGGAAAACTGAGGTCTCCAGCTATACAAAAATGGCTTGGGACTTGGTAGAAAACACTCCTGATTCTTCCGTTGTGGTCTTTTCTTTTGATTACGATCCTTCTACGATAACGGAAATTCAGCCAATGGCAGAAGCGATGCTGGAACATTCTTTTTCCCGCAATCAAAAAATTATCGCTATGGCTCTCTGGCCTCAAGGTGTCCAAATGGCAGATCAGGCATTTACCGTAGCCCTGAAAAAATACCCTCAGAAAAAGTATGGTGTAGATTATGTTAATCTGGGCTACAAAGTTGCCGGCATTGTTGCTATCCAGGCAATGGGAAAATCAATGCCGGAGGTTTTTCCTTCCGATCAAAGAGGCATTAAATATAAAGATATTCCTATGCTGAAAAAGGTGAAAACCCTGAAAGATGTTGGCTATATTTGTTCCCTTTCCAGTGGAACACCCGGTATTAAAGAATGGGTGATGGCAGCTTCCGATCCTTTAAAAATACCTGTTACAGGTGGAACTACGGCAGTTAGTGCCCCAGGTTTATTACCTTATGTAAATAGCCAAAAACAGCTCTACGGTTTGCTTGGTGGACTAAAAGCTGCCTCGGAATATGAAACCCTAATCAATAAAATCGGCAGTGCTACCATCAAAATGGATGCTCAATCCATTGCTCATATTTTAATCCTGGTTTTTATTATCATTGGTAATATAAAAGCTTTCTACAGCAAAAAAAGGAGTGAACAATGAGCGGATTTATGGCTACTTTCGGACTTTGGCTCTCGGTATTTTTCACTTTAAGTATCTTTAGCTTCCTCTATAAAGATAATCCTTTTTATAAACTTTCCGAACAGATTTTCGTTGGTCTTTCCGCTGCTTACTGGCTGGTTTATATATATTACAGTGTTATGGTTCCCAATCTGTTTAATAAACTTTTTACAGATTTCAGGGGAAACCTGATTTTGCTTATTCCCACAGCTTTGGGTTTGATGATGCTGCTGCGCTTAATTCCAAAAGCTCAATGGCTTAGCAGATATCCGATTGCTATAATGATTGGTACTTCTGCGGGAATTAATATGGTTCGCTATGCTAAAACTGACCTTTTAGGACAAATCAGCGCTACTATGATTAATCCTTTTGCCTCCGATAGTGTAATAACGGTAATAGGTAATATACTTTTAATTGTTGGAACCATCTGTGGTGTCTATTTCTTTTATTTCAGCAAAAAGCAGGAAGGCATCAGAGCAGTTCCTTCCAAACTGGGAATTTGGTTTTTAATGATTAGTTTTGGAGCTTCTTTTGGTTATACGGTTATGGCGCGTATTTCTTTACTGATTGGGCGGCTGGAATTTCTGCTGAAGGATTGGCTGCATATAATTAGATAGCGAGATGGCGAGATGGCAAGATGGCGAAATAGCGAGATGGCGAGATGGCGAGATGGCGAGATGGCGAGATGGCGAAATGGCGAGATAGTGAGATGGTGAGATGGCAAGATGGCGAGATAGCGAAATGGCGAGATGGCGAAATAGCGAGATGGCGAAATAGCAAGATGGCGAAATAGCGAGATGGCAAGATGGATACTTCGTTCGTAATTGTTATTCCAGCGAAAACAGGAATGCACATAAATAAAAATAACAGGACAAACAATGGAAATCAATAATTCAGAATTTCTCTTCGGAGATGTCTATAACAATGTGTTCCCTTTTAGAGACCTGATTCTAAGGATTAGCAAGGTCGCTAAAGTTATCCATCAACAAGGTTGGGCTGAAGCTAATGCGGGTAATATTTCTCTTCGTATCACAGATCTGGTGAAACCATTTATCAATCAAATTGGTATGGATAATTTGTATCCCTGCAGGGAATGGTTCCTGGTTTCCAGAACCGGAAGTCGTTTTCGGGATATGATTGACGAGCCGGAAAACTGTTTAATGATAATCGGTGAAGGTAATAAAGAGTATTACTTTCCTGAAGATGCCAAGCCCACTTCCGAATGGCTCTGTCATCTTAAGTTGCATAATATAAACAAAAACAATAATTTATCCTGTATCCTGCATACGCATCCAACAGAGGTTATCGCTTTTTCCGATACTTCTTCTTTTCAGGATTGTAAAACAAATTCTCAGCGTTTGAATCAATATCTGTTTGCTATCTTACCGGAAATTAAATTATTTCTGCCCAAAGGAATAGCCGTAGCGGATTATGCTCCTGCCGGAAGTTCCAAACTTGCTGATCTCAGCTATAAATTTATACAAGATAAACAAGCGCTGATTTGGGAAAAACATGGTCTCCTCGTTTTATCTGATAACCCCGATAACGCATTAGACCTTACGGAAGTTATCAATAAAACCGCTAAACTATGGTTGATAAAAGGTCTTGTGAAATAGAGCTTAAAGCAAAAAAAAGTGAAACAAGGGAATAATTTTCGTAGCAAGCCGGCAAGTATAATAGCCCCTTTCACCATTAAGAATTGGACAGAGCATTAGCTTAAGATTATTACAAAACTCCAATACATAAATCCCGATTATTATTTTCATACCAGAACTGTTCAAACTCAATGCATCTCTGTTTGAATTAGCAAAATCCGGATCATTGTCCGAGCTGCGAAATCCAGGTTATCCTATAGAATATTTCATTGAACTTGACAAGAAAACAAGCTATCAGAAATTGAATAAATGTAGATAAAGAAAAGGATTGAATATGGATACAAAGGAAAATAGCAAGATAGATAATGAAGAGAAGATAACAGCTTCCAATTTCATTCGTTCTATAATAGACAGGGATTTGGCAAACGGAAAGCATAAAAGTATTATAACACGTTTTCCTCCTGAGCCAAATGGTTATTTGCATATTGGACACGCTAAATCAATATGCTTGAATTTCGGTTTGGCAAGGGATTATCAAGGTCGTTGTAATTTGCGTTTTGATGACAGCAATCCAGTGAAAGAAGATGTGGAATATGTCCATTCCATTATGAATGATGTTCGTTGGCTTGGTTTTGATTGGGGTGAGCATTTGTATTATGCTTCGGACTATTTTGATAAGCTCTATGAATATGCCGAGTATTTAATTAAAGCCGGAAAAGCATTTGTTTGCGATCTCTCTTTGGAAGAGCTGAAAGAATATAGAGGCACATTAACGATTCCCGGAAAAGACAGTCCCTACAGAAATCGCAGCATTGAAGAAAACCTTGAGCTGTTCCGAAAAATGAAGGCAGGTGAATATCCGGCAGGCAGCAAAACCTTGAGAGCTAAAATAGATATGGCTTCGCCCAATTTGAATATGCGTGATCCCGTTATATATAGAATTAAGAAGACCCGTCATCATAGAACAGGTGATGTCTGGCAAATTTATCCGATGTATGATTATACTCATTGCGTTTCCGATGCCTTGGAAGGAATTACCCATTCCCTTTGCACTTTGGAATTTGAAGATCACAGGCCATTATATGACTGGTTCTTAGATCAATTACCTGTGCCCTGTCACCCTCAACAAATTGAATTTGCGCGTCTTAATCTTGCCTATACAATAATGAGTAAGCGCCTTTTGCTGGAATTGGTAACTAACAATTTAGTAAGCGGTTGGGACGATCCCAGAATGCCTACAATTGCCGGAATGCGCAGAAGAGGTTTCACTCCGGAAGCTATTAAGGACTTTTCAGATCGGATTGGCGTTTCCAAAGCTAATTCTTTAGTTGATGACGACTTGCTGATGTTTTGCGTGCGTGAAGATTTAAATAAAAAAGCGCCGCGCAGAATGGCTGTAGTAAATCCTCTTAAATTAACCATTACCAATTACCCGGAAGGGAAAATTGAGGATTTTGATGCCGAAAATAATCCCGAAGACCCTTCTTCCGGAACACGGAAAATAATGTTTTCCCGCAATCTGTTTATAGAAAAAGATGATTTCAGCGAAAATCCTGCTAAGGGTTGGTTTCGTCTTGCTTTAGGCAAAGAAGTTCGCTTAAAATATGCTTATTATATCACCTGCAATGAAGTAATCAAAAATGAACAGGGTGAAATTATAGAATTACTTTGCACTTACGATGAAAAATCACGCGGGGGTTGGACTGCAGATGGACGCAAAGTGAAAGGCACTTTACATTGGGTTTGTGCAGAGAGCGCTATACCTGTAGAATTGCGTTTATATGACCGTCTGTTTACTTTAGCCGATATGAGTGATATGGAAGCAGGAAAGACCTATCAGGATTATTTGAATCCCAATTCTTTGATTAGGAAACAAAACTGTTTAGCGGAAGAGAACTTGCAGAATGCCAAGACAGGTGATCGCTATCAGTTCTTAAGGATTGGCTATTTCAATACCGATGATGACAGTAAGCCGGAAGCATTAGTATTTAATCGTATTGTGGATTTAAGAGACAGCTGGGCTAAGCTCAGCAAGAAAAAATAACAGGAGGATATTATGGTTTACAAGGTTGTGCTTGTAAAAGTTGATCAGCGTAGCACTGAAGCTACCAAAGTTCAGGAGATTTTAACAAAGTATGGATGCAATATTCGCGTCCGTTTGGGCTTACACGAGGTATCCAATGAGTTCTGTGCCAATGATGGTTTAGTTGTTTTGGAAGTTCAAGGCGAGCAGAACATTTTGGATAATATGCTTGGCGAACTGAATGCGCTGAAGTTTGTCCAAGCTAAGTTAATTGAAATGTAACTATTTCCAAGTGTAGTTTCCTGTAGTTCCCCGCAAAGCATAATAAATAAACTGAGCGGGAAAAAGCAGAATTTGCACAGGATACAAAAAGCCGAGTTTGCTTCTTCCAATTTGTTTTAAATGACTTTGTGAAAAAGCAAATTCGGCTGTTGTTTTCAGCAGCAGAGAAAACTTCAGGGCAGGCGAGGATTTTTTTCTTATTCCTTGCCCCAAAGCAAGATAAAACAGGCAAAAATAGCAAAAGATAAACAGGCAAAGCCCTTTCAGCCACCAGGGGTAATATTGGAATTTGGAAGCTCTGCGGATATTTGTTTGGTGATGTTTTTTGCTGTCCGTTCCTTCTATGGATATAACTTGCATTCCCTTTTCCGGATTGTATGCAGCTTTTCTAATCCGGGGCATCATCTTCATTAAAAGTAAATCATCATCTCCCGAAAGCAAATGCCCAATTCCCGTAAAACCACCACTCTCAAAAAAGGTTTTCTTACGGTAAACCATATTACAGGCGCTGCTGGTAAAAGGAATTTTATAATATAAACCAGCGGCAGCCAGAGCATAATAAATGCTGCGCTCAAAATTTACCGGACGGAAAATGCTGCTGTCCGATTCTTTTTTCAAGACCGAATAGGAAAGCAGGTAATCCGTGTCTTTAGTAAAAGAACGGTTAATTTCGCGCAGCCAGGAAACAGGTAGAATACAATCGGCATCGGTAAATGCCAGGATATCATACTCAGCGGCTTCTATACCTTGTTGCAGGGCAGCTTTTTTTCCTTTTAAGGGTGGGGTCTCACTATAGAAATTTATCACCTTCAGGTTAGATAGAATCTTTTGCTTGGCTAAGAGGTCGTTACTCCCATCATCGCTATGGTCATTAACGATGATAATTTCATATTTCTCAGCCGGGTAATCCAATTGAGAAAGTGAATTGAGCAGCGAGGGAAGATTTCTTAATTCATTTCTGGCGGCAATGATAATGGATATCTCTTGAAAGTCCTCAGGAATTGCTTTTCCTCTGTCTTCAGCAATAATTTTATTTACACCGTGTTTCAGCCACAGCAGAAATAACGAATACAGCATTGTAAGAAAAGGAAAGCATTTCTTCATTGACTTCTAACCAGCACGGAATCGGTGAGGTCTATAAATTTGGCAAGATCGGGATTTTCCTGTTTTATATCTTCCAGGGTCTTATGCTGAATATTCACTTTGGTTGGGGGCTCTATTTCCTGCAGCTGCAAAGAAAGAACAATCGGTTCCTCAAATAATTCGGAAATTGAATTTTCCAGGGCTGCCTGGTTGTTTTTCAAACAGCGATAATTAGTATTACTTTCCAAGGTTAAATATAGCTTTCTGCCTTCTGCTTTTCTGGCTTTAGTTGCTTCCATTGCCAGAGCGCACATTTGACTGATCTTTTTAGCCCGGGTAATAATTCGCTGCCAAAGCTGTTCCAGATTTTCCTGGTTAAATTGCATTTTAGCAACAGTAGCTTCTTCGTGCAAAGGAACTTCCGAAGAAACCGTTGGATAACTGCTTTGAATTGATTTGGCGGTTGTTGGAGGAGCGCTTGGTCCAGGTTGAGCAAAAGTATTCAAATTAATCTTACCCAGCAGAGCAGTAATATTTTCCATTTCATCCAGTTTACAAAGTTTAATCATCAGAGCTTCTAAAATTAAATAGGGATTGTTACTGCTTCGCAAATCTGTTTTACAGGCAATAAGATAGGATAGAATATACATCAGTTTATTTTGCCCGAAGAGTTCTGATAGCTCATCAAACATTTTTTGTTCATCGGGATTAATATCTTTAATTTGCACCTGTAATTTGCGTAAAATAATGATCCGGACAAAATCCTGCATACCTGAGATAAATTCCTGCAAGTCAATTCCCTGTTCAAAAATCAAGTGTAATTCATTGATCAGCGACTGGGCGTTTTTTTCGTAAATTAAGGAGAGAAAACGCTGATATATCTGATTAGGTATAAGACCAAAAATCTGGCGGACTTTATCTATCGTTATATTATCCAAACAATAAGAGATTGCCTGATCCATCAGGGAAAGGGCATCCCGCATCCCGCCATCCGCTTTACGGGCTATTAAATACAGCGATTCAGAATCAATTTTTATTCCTTCCCAAGTGCTTATTTCCTGCAAACGCTGCACTATGGAATTAATGGGAATGCGTTTAAAATCATATCGCTGACAGCGGGAAATAATAGTTGGCAAAACCTTTTGGGGCTCTGTTGTAGCAAAAATGAAGATAACATTATCCGGTGGTTCTTCCAGGGTCTTTAATAACGCATTAAAGGCACTTTTGGAAAGCATGTGCACTTCATCAATGATGTATATCTTATATTTTGAGCCACTTGCAGGATAAAGAAGTTCTCGTTGTAATTCACGAATGTCATCTACTCCCGTATTGGAAGCACCATCTATTTCTATCACATCAGGTGAAGTCCCTGCAGTTATTTCCAAACAATTGGAACATACATTACAAGGGGTAGTTGTTGGTCCGTTCACACAGTTCAAACTTTTCGCTAAAATTCTTGCCAGAGAGGTCTTCCCTACGCCGCGGGGTCCTGTAAATAAATATGCATGCGCTATTCTATTTGTAGCAATAGCACTTTGCAGGATTTCGGTTATATGCTCTTGAGCGTAAACTTCCTTAAAGTTTTGGGGTCGGTATTTTCTTGCTAAAACAATGTAACTCATCTATCCTCACGAAATTTCATACTATTCTATTCCTTTGCCAGTTTTCCTAAGCTCCCTTTTTAAGCAAGTATTTTCTGCTGGACAGATTAACAGCCCTCTATTTTAGTTGATTTATTATGTTATTTAGTAATGGAGGTATTTAAGATGAAGCTGGAAGGGAAAGTTGTTATAGCTCAAGGCGGAGGTCCTACTGCCGTAATTAATCAATCGCTGGTAGGAGTTACCCTGGAAGCCAGAAAGTTTACTCAGGTTACCCGTGTTTATGGAGCTCTTTATGGTGTGCAGGGAATTGTTAACGAGGACTTTGTAGATTTAACTCAGGAAACCACTCACAATTTGGAACAGGTGGCAGATACACCTTCTTCCGCATTACTTTCTACCAGGGATAAACCTGACGAAAAGTATTGTATGGAAATTTTTAAAGTGCTCAAAGCGCATGATGCCAGATATTTTTTCTATATTGGAGGCAATGATTCCGCTGATACCGTTCACATTGTAAATGAGCAGGCAACTAAAGCTGACTATGAATTTCGGGCTATCCATATTCCTAAAACCATTGATAACGATTTGGTTTTAAATGACCATACTCCAGGATTTGGTTCTGCCGCAAGATTTGTTGCCAGTGCTTTTACCGGTGTCAATTTGGATAATCGTGCATTGCCCGGTGTTTATATTGGTGTGGTTATGGGTCGTAATGCCGGTTTTTTAACGGCTGCTTCCGTGATGGCACAAAAATATCCTGATGACGGACCGCATCTAATTTATTTACCTGAAAAACCTTTTCACCGGGAAGATTTCTTAAACGATGTGAAACGCATTTATGATCTTTACGGAAGATGTGTAATAGCTGTTTCCGAAGGTATTACAGATGAAAAGGGAGTGCCTATCGTAACCAAACTTTCAGGTAATCAGGAAAAAGATGCCCATGGCAATGTTCAGCTCTCTGGAACAGGAGTTCTGGGCGATTTACTATGTGAGCTTGTTCGCACCAAACTTAAAATCAAAAGAGTGCGCAGCGATACTTTTGGCTATTTACAAAGGTCTTTTATCGGTTGCGTTAGCGATGTAGATCAACGCGAAGCCCGCGAAGTTGGTGAAAGAGCCGCTCATTATGCTATCTGGTATAATATGGATGGTTCCATTTCCATTCAAAGAACCGGTTTTTACTCTGTGAATTACCAGCTGGAAAATCTTTCAGATATTGCAGGAAAAACCAGAATTATGCCGGACGACTTTATTAATGAAGCAGGTAATGGGGTTACGGATGATTTTAAATATTATGTTAGACCGCTGCTTGGTTCAGGTTTTCCTGTAGCTCATCGTTTGCGCGCACCCAAAGTTCCTAAATTGCTGGAAGATAAATAGCTCTTGGATGCTTCCACTGATGACGCTTTTAAAAATTACTTGTTCAAGTTCCTAAGCTTCTGGAAAATAAATAGCTCTGGGATGACCAAAATTTTAGAGCTAAGCGGAATCATATTAAGCATCGAGGAAGCTGTTCCTCCGCAAGAAAAAATAATGCAAGAATCATAGCTTCAGCTATCTCCGATTACCCATTTCAAGGACTTCTGGAAGATAAATAGCTCTTGGATGACCAAAATTTTAGAGGTAAGAGAGATTTGATTTGAGTAGTCGCAGGACACTGTTCCTCCGCAAGAAAAAATAATGCAAGAATCAGAGCGTTATCTATCTCCGATTACCCATTTCAAGGTTTGCAACGATATGTATCTCCCTCTTTCACTCGTTAACCTGTTAACCCGTTAACCTGTTAACCCGTTCACCTGTTAACCTTTTCCATCTTCCTGCTTGACATAAATTGAGAGAATTATTTTAAGGTTAAAAAAAACAATAATATATATGGAGGTACCCATGACCATCAATGATTTTATGGCAAAAGTGGAAGCCCGAAATTCAGGAGAACCTGAATTCTTACAGGCAGTTAAAGAAGTTGTAGAAACAGTTTGGGATGTTTATATCAACAACCCTCGTTTCGTAAAAGCAAATATCCTGGAGCGTATTGTAGAGCCCGAGCGCGCAATAATTTTCCGCGTCCCTTGGGTTGATGACAAAGGCGAAGTGCAAGTAAATCGTGGTTTCCGTGTTCAATTTAACAGTGCAATCGGACCCTATAAAGGTGGATTGCGTTTTCACCCCAGTGTGAATCTTTCAATTATGAAATTTCTGGGTTTTGAACAAATCTTTAAAAATAGCTTAACTACGCTTCCTATGGGTGGAGGTAAAGGTGGCAGTGATTTTGACGCCCGCGGAAAAAGTGATGCCGAAATTATGCGTTTCTGCCAGTCCTTTATGACAGAACTCTTTCGTCACATCGGTCCCAATACAGATGTTCCGGCTGGAGATATTGGTGTTGGAGCTCGTGAAATTGGTTATCTTTTTGGAATGTATAAGAAACTCCGGAACGAATTTACCGGTGTGCTCACAGGTAAAGGTCTTAATTGGGGTGGAAGTTTAGTCCGTCCTGAAGCAACGGGTTATGGAGTTGTTTATTTCACTGAAGAAATGCTAAAAACCAAGGGTGAAACAATTAAAGGAAAGAGAGTTGCCCTTTCCGGTTTTGGCAATGTTGCCTGGGGCGCTGCCCAAAAAGTAAATCACTTGGGTGGAAAAGTAGTTACTATTTCCGGTCCGGATGGTTATATTTTAGATGAAGAAGGTATCAGCGATGATAAAATTGATTATATGCTTGAGCTGCGCGCTTCTAATAACGATCGGGTAAAGGACTATGTTGATGTATATCCCAATGCCAAGTTTTTTGCCAATAGAAGACCTTGGGAAGTAAAAGTTGATGTTGCTATCCCCTGTGCAATCCAAAACGAACTTGATGCTAATGATGCTAAAACATTAGTAGCAAATGGTGTGATGTGTGTTACGGAAGCTGCCAATATGCCTTGTACCCCTGAAGCAGTGGAAATTTTCCAGAAAGCGAAAATTTTGTATGCCCCGGGTAAAGCGGCAAATGCAGGTGGAGTAGCTACCAGCGGACTGGAAATGACTCAAAATTCAATGCGTCTTAATTGGAGCAGAGAAGAAGTGGATCAAAAACTTCACGGAATTATGCAAAATATCCATAATGCCTGTGTGGAAAGCGGTAAAGAAGCAGATGGTTATGTTAATTATGTTAAAGGTGCCAATATTGCCGGCTTCTTGAAAGTTGCCAATGCAATGTGTGACCAAGGTATAGTGTAAAAACCCCTAATCTCTCTGATATACATAAAGCCCGTTACGATTATTGCGTAACGGGCTTTTTTAAGGACATATAATTCTTCTATTATTTGATAGGTAGAAGAGGAACTATTTCACTTTTCCATCTTTTCTTTAATCTCAAGATATCAAGAACACAAAACCTTATACCATCAAATAAACAGATTTACATTTGATTGTTCCGCTTCCGCAAGGTAGGAAGCAACTCCTCCAACCTCAACACCCTCAATCAATTCACCTGGTTCAACCCCCATTATATCCATACTCATTTGGCAAGCAATCATTTTTACTCCTGCTTTTTTAGCTTGCATCATCATAGATTCCAGGGAGTCCACATTTTTAGCTTTCATTCTTTTTCGCATTAAAACTGAACCTAATCCTCCAAAGTTGATTTTAGATAAACTCAGTTTTTGAGAAGATCGGGGTAGCATAATACCGAACATTTTTGCCATCATATCTTTTTGCTGTTTTGGGGGATTGGATTTTTTGATAACATTTAAGCCCCAAAAAGTGAAGAACATCGTAACCTGTTTTCCTGTTGAAGCAGCTCCGTTGGCAATTACGAAAGCAGCTAAAGCTCTATCCAAAGCATCGCTGAAGACAATTATGGTTTTATTATTTCCATTTTCCAAACCCTTGGATGTTTTTTCGCCACCCCCTTTTTGAATTCTTGCAATTATTATTTTACCTTCCGTTTTCACTTCCAAAAGAGTGTTTCCAGTCATTTTGCACCAGGCAGGCACATCTTTGGCAAATCCAGGGTCGCTGGCAGAAATTTCCAAAATATCGCCTTCCGCCAATTTATCCATTTCGTTTTTTAAACGCATAATTGGTCCTGGACATTGTAAACCGCAAGCATCTGCAGTTATTGTCTTTATATCTCTATCCATTTTTTCTTCCTTGCCTTTATAGATATCATCGTCTTTACCAATATAATCATCCGCAAAGATATCCTCATTACTTTGTTTCTGAGTAGCGTATTCATAAGTAAGATATCCTCCGGAGAGATTATAAACATTCTCAAATCCGTTTTGCATTAAAATGCGCGCGGCAAAATAAGAACGCAGACCGGTTCCGCAGAAAACTACTACTTGTTTATTTTCAGGTATTTCCTTCAACCTTAGCCGTAAATCATCCAAAGGGATGTTTATACTTCCTGTTATTGTTCCTAAAGCAGTTTCATCAGGAGTTCGCACATCAATGATAACGGTATCATTTTTATCCAAGGAACTCAAATCATCCCAGTGAATAATCTTTACTAATCCGTTGATAATATTATCAGCAACCATTCCGGCAATGTTTACAGCATCCTTGGCGCTGGAAAAAGGAGGAGCATAACTATGTTCAATTTCTTGAATTTCATAGATGGTTTCGTTATGTTTCAATATATGAGCCAACATATCTGTCCTTTTATCTACGCCGTCAAAACCTACAATTTGTGCACCCAACAGTTTTCCATCTTTAGGGTTAAAAACAATCTTTATTGTTATGGGCAGGGCATCAGGGTAGTAACCTGCATGAGAAGAAGTATGTATAATGGAAGAGATATAATCTATTCCTGCATCTTTCAGAACTTTTTCCGATACACCGGTTGAACCGACAGTAATATCAAAAACTTTGGCAATGGCAGTTCCAATACTACCTTTATATTTTCGGCTGTTACCTTTAACGATATTATCAGCCACAATGCGTGCCTGTTTATTGGCAGGTCCCGCGAGATAGGTTAAGCTCTCCATTTTAGTAATCGGATTGGGATATGCTATTGCATCCCCCAAAGCATAAATATCAGGATCACTGGTTTGCAGATAGGAATTTACTCTTATCCCTTTGTTTATTCCTAATTCCAAACCGGCTGCTTCTGCCAGTTTACTATCAGGACGAACTCCAATGGACAATAATACCATATCTGCATTTAGTGTTCGCCCGCTCTGTAAATGGACTTGTAAACTACCATCATTTCTACTAAAGGATGAGACACCGTCTTGAAGGTAAAATTCCACTTCTTTCGTTTTTAAGTGTTGATGGACAATAGCCGCCATTTCATAATCCAAAGGGGTCATAACCTGTTCCGCCATTTCTACCAAAGTTACTTTCATCCCCAAATTATGTAAATTTTCCGCCATTTCCAATCCTATAAAACCTGCGCCAATAATAACGCAATGCTGAACTTTATGGCTTTCAATGTATTCCTTAATTTTATCAGTATCAGAAACATTTCGCAGAGTAAAAATAGCGCTATCTGATATTCCAGGTAGGGGAGGAATTAAAGGTTCAGCGCCAGGTGATAGAACCAGTTTATCATAATTCTCATTATATTGGCTACCATCTGCTCTTTTTACCGTAACCGTTTTTTCCTTTCTATTGATAGCAATAACTTCTTGGTTGATGCGAACATCTACATTTAGTCGAGCTTTAAAGCTTTCAGGCGTCTGAACAAACAGCCGATCCCTTTCTTTAATTACGCCCCCAATATAGTATGGCAAACCACAATTTGCATAGGATATATTGCTATAGCGCTCAAACATAATAATTTCCGCTTTTTCATCCAAGCGCCTTAAACGAGCTGCAGTTGTTGCTCCACCGGCAACACCACCGACAATCAAATATTTGGACATTATCCTAATCTCCTTTTTCCAATTTATTTACTATATTGAACAAGATAATTGCTTATGCTTATTTGGCAAGTATCAAATATCTTAACCTAACTCCTTGGGTTTGTTAAATCTTCTCGTAAGGATAAACAGTGCTTAAAGAGATTTGTTAAGAAAATTTAACCCAAACCCGGCTGTTTTTTCTTGCTCAAAAACAGTTATATTATTTACAGGTTTTATATGGAAGCAAAAGGTAAAAAAATATTCGTGGTTGAGGATGAAAAAGACATTCTGGAACTCATCAGAATGAAATTGGAAGGCGCAGGATTTGTTACGAAAGGTTTTAAAACAGCCCTGCCGATGCTCAATTTGCTCAAAATTGAACATCCTGACCTTATTATTCTGGATTTGATGTTGCCGGATTTAGACGGTATGGAAGTTTGTTTGCGAATAAAAAAAGATAAAACAACCTCCGCAATTCCTATTGTGATGTTAACGGCAAGAACAGACCTGGAAGATAAAATTAAGGGTTTGGAATACGGAGCCGATGATTATGTAACCAAACCTTTTGAGAGCAGAGAACTTATTGCCAGAATTAAAGCAATTTTGCGTCGGAGTGAGTGGGAAAACGGCAAAAATGTGTTATCCATTACCGAAGATTTCATTATAGATTTTAATCATTATGAGGTTTGGATTAAAGGAAAGCGGATAGACCTTACTTTAACGGAATTTAAAATCCTGCAGCTGCTTACTAAAAGACCCGGATGGGTTTATAACCGCAGTCAGATTTTAGATTATCTTTGGGGGAATGATAAGATCGTAATTGAGCGCACCATAGATGTTCACATTCGTAATTTAAGAGAAAAACTGGGTGATTATGCTTATTTGATTAGAAACATCAGAGGTGTGGGTTATCAATTTTTCTGTGAGGAAGAAAATGACAGGGAAGAAGAATAGTATAGCTCTTTCGCTTTTTTTCTCCTTTGTTATATTGATAGGATTGATGCTGATATTGCTGTTAATTCATATCCCAATTTGGCTTTTATTAATAATATCTCTCCTTTTCGCCGCATTACTTACGCTGATTATGATTCGCATCCTGCATCAGCAATTTAAGCAAATATCGCAAACCGCAGAGCAAATTGCGACGGGAAACCACTCTTTACGCATTCCCGCATTGAAGACAAAAGAATTTTGTGCTTTGAGCAAAGACCTGAATTCTATGCTGGATATATTGGACAAAACAATTTACCATTTAGCTATCCACCGTGAAGAATTGCGTTTAGTGCTTAGTTCCATTGATGATGTTTTGTGGTCTCAAAGTTCAGAAGGCAAACTGGAATGGGCAAATGAGCCCTTTCAAGAACTTTTTGGTAATATTGGAAAAAAGGATAGTGTATTCTATACTGAAGTAATCAGAGACCCCTATTTGCTATCTATTATCAAGGATTGCGGAAGTGGCAAAGACAAGCTGATGAAAGAAGTGGTTATGGATGGTCATAATTATTTGCTTTCCGGTTCGCATAATGACCAGGCAAAACGCTGTATTTTCATTCTTCAAAATATTGATGAAATTAAGCAAGCAGAGCAGATGAAGAAGGATTTTATTGTTAATCTGGCTCACGAACTGAGAACCCCCTTAACTGCTATCAGCGGTTTCGCGGAAGCTATGGAAGATAGTATTAATGATACAAACGCAAGATACTTAAAAATAATCCAAAATCACACTCAGCGCCTAATTCATCTAATTAGCGATTTGGAACAGCTGATTCGCCTGGAAAGAACCGATGCCATTGAACTTCAAGTAATTAACTTAGCCACCTTTTTTGCTAATATTGCCTTTATCCTCAGCCCGATGGTAGAAGAAAAGGGACTTTATCTCAAAATAGAACTGGATGATAATTTACCCCGCCTTGTTTGTGATCCCTTTAAATTGGAACAGGTATTCATCAATTTAGTCCAAAATTCTTTGCGTTACACTACTACAGGAGGAATTACAATCCGCTGTAAATTAGCTGATAAAGAAGCAAATTTTGAGGTCTCGGACACCGGTATGGGCATTGATAATATTCATTTACCGCGTATCTTTGAACGATTCTATGTAGCAGATCCTGCCAGAAATAAAACCCAAAGCGGAACTGGACTGGGTTTAGCAATTGTAAAACACATCGTTCAATTACATAAAGGCAGAATAACTGTCCAAAGTGAACCCGGAAAAGGCACTATTTTTAGTATCTTATTACCTTTAACACAACCCAACCAACTGGATAATAATGATTGACCTAACTCCCGATGAACTAATTGAACGCTATGACAATTTTGCCTACAGCATCGCTAAACTATATCGGAATAAAGGATTGGATTGGGAAGACCTGAAACAGGAATCGCTTTTGGGTTTGCTGAAAGCAGGTAAACATTTCCTTCCGGAAAAAGATGTTCAATTTACCACTTACGCCACTTATTGGATAAAAAAACAAATAATAGAAGCACTAAAAAAAACTTCCTCCCCAATAGAAGAGGACTTTAATGAGAATATTACAAAAGCGAATGGCACATCGGAAGCTGCAAATCTTAGCACAAAAGAAAGTCCGTTTGCTCCACCGGATAGGGAAGAAAGTAATCTAAGCATAAAATTTACGCAGGATCTGCCACCTTTGGAAAAATCCATTTTGGAATTGTCATTCAACGAAAAAAAGACCCTTAAAGAAATTGCCCAAATTTTAAATATCAGTGTGGAACGCGTTAATCAGCACAAGAAAAAAGCCCTCCGCCGCCTAAAAAAACATTACTCTTAAAGGTAATAAGATTATTGCATATAAAACTGAGGACAATGCCCTTTAATTATTTTATAAAAATTCAGGAGACGCGCTATAACTTTTGCAGTGCTACATTCTTCAAATTTAACAATCACTTTCCTAATAAAATTCCCATATTTTTGTCTAATGTCTTCCTTGCTTGAAGCCATTAATCTATCGTTTAACATACCTTAATCAAGCGTTAATTATTAACGCTTGATTAAGGTTAGATTAACACTTGATTGACGCTTTGAAGTAAGGGCGAAAAGCGGAGTTTGCATCCAATATGCAATTTGTATTAAAGTAGCAAATAGTTTAGGATAGATAAACATATTAGGATAAGGCATAATATCAACCTAAAATTATACAGTTCAGGGAAAATAAGTTAAAAAAATCCTTTCTTAGCAAATAAACTGAAGATTACTAACGGACTTAATCTAACTTATGCAGTTACAAACCGGAATTGCTTACAAAATTGTGCTTACGGCTAATATTCAGAAGTTTGGATAGTATAAGTTTCTACTGCATAAAAATTAAAAAAAATCATAACATAACTAAATGATGAAATGTTAATATTGAAACCCTCTATTAGAATAAAACAGTTGAGAAAATTACCGGGCAACTTCTGATTTTTCAGTAATTAAGGAAGTGTTAAATTCTTATTTTATCACCAAGATAAGTCATTTTTCTTTGTTTAGTCAGCAAATCGGAATATGGCAACCCAATTTTGACAGCTTGGCTTAACTGTAATTATTCAGATTTTTTGTCTATGTTATGCTTAATAACCTTTCCTTGCGCGAGAAAAATAGTATTTTCTGCTATATTGGTAGAGAGGTCGCCAATTCTTTCCAGATTTTTAGCTATGCGCAAAATATGGAGATAGAGGTCTATTGGTAATGGATTTTCCCTGATTAGTTTTACCAGATGCTTGTAAATATTACGATTATACTCATCAACGATATTATCGGCATCGCAAACCTGGCGTGAAAGTTCATAGTCCTCTCTGGTAAAAGCATAAAGAGCATCTTTCAGCATTTTTAATGCTGCTTCTTTCATAGAAAAGAGTTCCGGAATTGAATTTAAGACAGGATTTCCTGTAAGTTGAGCAGCGCTTTCGGCAATATTAACTGCCTGATCGCCCAGGCGTTCCAAATCGTTATTTATTCTATAAATCATCAGAATTTGACGCAGGTCTTTTGCTTCCGGTTGATTTAACGCAATCAATGTAAAGCATTTCTCGTCCAATTCAATTTCAATTTGATTTACTCTTGTTTCAAAAGTATTTACTTCTTCTTTGAAAGCGGTTCCAAAATTAGCAAGTCCATCCATAGCCAAAAGAATCATTTTTTCCACCAATCCCGCTTCTGCCATCAGCAATTGTTTCAGCTCCGAGATTCTTTCTATAAGCATATTTTCTCCTTTTTGGGTATTTACCCGAAAATACCTGTTAAATAGGATTCGGTTCTTTTATCTTGCGGCACAGTAAAAACTTTTTCCGTGGGTCCGAATTCCACTAATTCTCCCAAATACATAAAGGCAGTATAATTGGAAATTCTACCCGCTTGAGCAATATTATGAGTTACAATTAAAATGCAAACACTTTTTTGCAATTCCAAACACAGTTCTTCAATTTTAGAGGTTGACTGAGGGTCTAAAGCGGAAGTCGGTTCATCCAGTAAAAGGACTTCAGGTCTATTTGCCAAAGCTCTGGCAATACATAAACGCTGTTGCTGCCCTCCGGAAAGAGCCATAGCCGGACTATGCAAACGGTCTTTAACTTCATCCCAAAGCCAGGCAGCTTTCAATGCCTGTTCAACTCTCTCATTTATTTCGTCTTTATTGTATTTACCTTGAATCTGTAATCCATAGGCAACATTTTTGTAAATGCTTTTAGGAAAGGGATTGGGCTTTTGAAAAACCATTCCAATTCTGGAGCGAATTTCCGTTACATCCATCTTAGAAGTATAGATATCATCATCTAAGAGCTTTACTTTTCCTTCAATATGGGTTTCCGGGATAAGATCATTCATCCGGTTAAAACAGCGCAGCAAAGTAGATTTCCCGCAGCCGGAAGGTCCTATCACAGCAGTAATATTTTTGTCTGATACATTAAGGTTAACATATTTAAGCACATAGTTCCTGCCAAACCATAAGTTTAAATTTTCAGTTGATAGAATGTTATTTACCATTTTCTTTTTCTCCTGATGGATGAACGAATAATTACTGCCGCAGCGCTAACACCTAAAACCAGCAATAATAAAACAACTGCTGTCCCGTAAGCAATAGGCACTTGTGTTTCCGGACGGGTTCCTTCCGTCATTAAAGCATAAATATGATAAGGTAATGCCATAACTTCATCTTTTAAGCCCTCAGGTAAACGCCGCGTATAAAAAGTAGCTGCAGTAAACATAATAGGAGCTGTTTCTCCTGCTACTCTGCCAATACAAACGATAATTCCGGTTAAAATATTGGGCAATGCTGTAGGTATAACAATTTTGGTGATAGTTTGTCTTTTCGTGGCTCCCAAAGCTAAAGATGCTTCATAAAAATCAAAAGGAACACTTTTAATGGCTTCAATACAGGAATTGATAAATAAAGGCAATGCCAGAATGGCTAAAGTTAAAGCTCCGGAAATTAGCGAAACATTCATTGCCAGAAGGTTTACGAAAACAGCCATTCCGAAAAGACCAAAAATAATGGAAGGAGTTCCAGCCAAAGTATCAATAGCTATCTGAACCACTTTCAACAGCCACTTTGGTTTACCATAATTAGTTAAAAATATAGCTGTTAAAATCCCCAAAGGAATTACAATGCAAATGGAAATTACCGTAAGCCAAAAAGTTCCTGCTAATGCAGGAAAAATACCTCCTTCCTGCATACAGTTTCGGGGAGCTGTAAATAAAAATTCCCAACTTAAAACCTTGCCACCTAAAGAAAATATCCTAACTAAAAAGATACATAAAGCCAAAATAGTAATCACTACCAATATACTAAGAAAACCATTTCCGCAAAAATTCAAGACCTTTCTGTTCTTCATTGCTTATCCCTTTTAGCGATAAAAAGTTCAGTAATCAGGTTAATTACAAAAGTGATTACAAAAAGCAATATCGCCAAAGCATAGAGTGCTTGATAATGTAAACTACCCATAACCGTCTCCCCCATTTCAGCTGCAATTGTAGAAGTTAAAGGTCTTACTGAAGCAAAAATGCTTTTAGGTATTTGAGCACTGCCTCCAGCTACCATTAAAACCACCATCGTTTCTCCAATGGCTCTACCCAAACCAAGCAAAATGCTGCCAACTATCCCTCTTTGCGCTGCGGGAATAATAACCCGAAAAATACATTCCATTTTCGTGGAACCCAAAGCTAAAGCCGCTTCCCTAATGGATTTGGGAACATTTGTAAGAGCATCTTCACTCATACTGGCAATTATAGGAACAATCATCAGCCCTAAAATAACGGAAGCAGTAAATATATTCAGTCCCGTATCTAAATTCAGCCAATTTCTGATTAGAGGCGCTATTGCAGACATTCCAAAAAGCCCGTAAACTACAGAAGGTATTCCTGCTAAAAGTTCAATTACGGGCTTAACTATTTCCTTTAACCGATTTCCCGCTATTTCAGAGATAAAAATGGCAGAGCCCAAACCCAAGGGGATTCCTATTATCAAAGCTCCGATGGTAACACAAAAAGAACCGATAATAAAAGTCCAGGCGCCAAATTCCGGTTCTGCATTCGTCGGATACCAACCACTGCCAAAAATGAATTCGGTTAAAGAGACCTGCTTAAATAACGGTAACCCTTCTCTGAATAAGCCATAGATTAAAGCAAAAAGAACTACAATAGTAAATAACGCTGCAGTGTAGGTAATGGTTGTAAATGCCTTTTCTTTATATTTACTCATCTCTTATTCCTTGCTAACAACAGGTGAGGGAAAATAGCTACCCTCACCTCTTGTTCTCTTAATCAATTACTTGATGTTGATAAATCCTTGTTCTTGAACTATTTGCTGTCCTTTTTCACTTTGAATGAACCCAAGGTAATTTGCTACATCCCCTTTTGCTTTGCCGTTAGTGTACATATAGAGTTTTCGTGAAAGCATATAACTGCCATTCTTTACTGTTGCTTCTGAAGGGATGATTTTATTTATGCTAATCAGTTTCACACTCTCATTCACATATCCCAAACCCACATAACCGATAGCCCCGGGAGTATTACTAACTGAACTTAAAACGGCATTATTGGAGGCAAGCAATTGAGCACTGCCTTCTACTTTTGCACCTGCCAGAACTTTTTCATTAAAGACCTCATAAGTTCCGGAAGAAACATCGCGGGAAATAACTACAATCGGTAAATTGGGACCGCCTAAAACCTTCCAATTCTTGATTTTACCGGTGTAAATGTCTTTTATCTGCTGAATGCTGATATCCTTAAGGGGATTGCTCTGATGAACTATAATGCTGATAGCGTCATTGGCAATAGTGTAAGCAACGGGATTTATTCCCTTTGCTTTAGCTGCCGAAATTTCTTTGGATTTTAAGGGACGGCTGGAATTACAGATATCGGTAGTTCCATTTTGTAAGGCAGCAACTCCTACTCCTGAACCTCCTCCCCGCACAGAAATATTGATATCCGGATGAGAATTCATAAATGCTTCAGCCGTCGCTTGAGCAATTGGAAGAACTGTTGTAGAACCGGTGCAGGTTATTTGATTACCCTTTGTCGCATTTAAACTAAATGTGGCAAGTAACATTATTATTAAGGTGACCAGATAGTTATTTGTCTTCATTTTTATCTCCTTTTCTTTATAGCGTATTAGCAAATTTCCATTTAAGCTGCAAATTGATTTGCGATGAGTCCTTTTTCCCGTCTGCATAATCACTATGAGATTTATCTTCGTCATACTTCTTATCGGTATAGTTCAGCTGTAACTGCATAGCAGGAATGTCTGTTTCATCGGGAAGAAAATTATAATTTATACCGATTGTGGAAGCAGTAAGTTTACTTCTGGCTTTATCCGTTTCCAGACGGTCTGATTCATCCCAAACATCATAATAACCAACTAATTGAAGGTCATAAGGCAAATATGCTTTCAAATTTAGGCAAGGAAATATGGAAATTCCTGTTGCTGTATATGTTTGTGTTTTGTTAATATCATTTACATTGGGAAAATCAACATCTTTGATAATATATTCTCCCGTCAAATCTACGGGACCATAAGCCAGACGAGTGTAAATATCAGTTAATTTCTGTTTTTCATAAGCAGTATTAACTGTTTCTCCATCAAGATTTTTATCGCGTCCTACTGTATTAAGCATATATGAACCACCAACTGTTACACCGGTAATTGGAGTTAGGCGTAAATTGCCCAAATAGGCAAAATCGGTATTTTCCTTTAGATTTGCGCCCACTTTCTTATAACCCTCTCCATTATAAATTCCTAACTGATATTCTCCATAACCGGAAGGGAAAAAACCATTCAAGGTTATGCCTAAATCGGAAGAATTTACTACTTTATGTTCGTCAGTCGGCGCTTTACCAATTAAAGTATAACTCCAGTCATAAATACTACCGAAATAAACTTTTTGCATTCCTGCGGTTAAGGTCATATCTTTAACAGGAAGAAGGCCGCCAAAATCTACATAAGCATATTTAATTTTAAGCCCGGCTCCATCAATGCTTCCACTTTTCGCAGAAGAAGTAAGGGTGCTGTCACTTAAAGAATATGCCTGATATTCGTAGGTCTTATCAGTAGTAAAAATATCAACCGTAAAACGCCCTTTAATCTGTTCCGTAAATTTTGTTTCCAAACCCAGATAACCTCTTTCCAAGGAAAGATAGTTACTAACTAATTGGTCATCGTAATTTCCGTTGCTATCCTTTCTTTTAGCAATTTCCGCAATCCAACGACCCCAAAATTCTCCGCTTAATTTGGTTTCTAAGCTGTTTAGTCCTAACGGGATAAGCAATAATCCCAAACAAACAATGCTCAGGCAAAAATGGGATTTTTTCATTTTGTTCTCCTTTTTTCTTTTTTTCGGCTTTCGCCTCTAATTTAATTATACTCTTCTTTAGTTAAGATTTTATAAGCTGAAAGTTAAGTTTTCTTTACATTGAGGTCTAAAGTTTAAATTCATTTACTCCCGCAAATCTATGTTATGCAAGATAACTAACTGCGATTATATAACTTGTAACAAGCTAAGTGCAATTATCTTTTCTGTATTATAGCCGCCATCTATAATGCATATTCTATGCGAAGACCTACTGCAAACCGATTTTGCCCTTAGATTAATTATTCCTTTCGGTTCTGAATTCTCACTTTTACTTTTTCCCTAATGATGCCGTTATGCTTTGTGTTTTAAATGCTTCCGGGAGGAGAGAAAAAAATTACTGGACAAAATAAACCATTCCTTAAAAAAGGAACTAAAATAAAATTTGGAGATAAAATGAAGAAAGGACTGATTGTCTTACTCGCAATTATCCTGGTGATTATAATTTGCGCCGGATGGTTTATCGGACGCTATAATACCATTCAAAAAGAGAAAGTGAATGTAGAAAGTGCTTGGGCACAAGTGCAAAATGTATATCAAACTCGTTATGATCTTATTCCTAATTTGGTAGAAACGGTTCAGGGAGCTGCAAATTTTGAAAAATCCACTTTAACCCAAGTAACTGAAGCTCGTGCAAAAGCCGGTGGAAGTTTAAATCTGCCTCCTGAAGCATTAACCAATCCCCAGGCATTTCAGGCATTTCAGCAAAGTCAGGCAGGATTAAGTGATGCCCTTTCGCGTTTGATGGTTGTGGTGGAACGCTATCCGGAATTGAAAGCCAATCAAAATTTTCTTACCTTTCAAGCCCAGCTGGAAGGTATTGAAAACAGAATCAGAACTGAAAGAATGCGCTATAATGAGGAAGCCAAGAAATTCAATCAGCTGATTGTTACTTTCCCGAATAATCTCATTGCCGGTATCATCAGCGTAAAGCCATTCCAGTTTTTCCAGGCAGAAGAAGGCGCTGCAAAAGCTCCTAAGGTTCAGTTTGAATAATTAACCGTAAGCTGCAGAAGGTAATCTGCTAAAACTAATCTTCAACGGTTTATTAGTCCTGAATTTTTACAGGTATATAGATTAGGTGGTTATTTAATTATAGATGGAAGTAATTAGCCGATTATCCTATTCAGGAAACTTGAACCCAAAAGAGTTAACTAAAGATATGTGTTTCAGAGAAAAATTATATTTGGATAAATCATAAAAATGATTATCTTGTTTAGAGACACCGATTATATTAAGAGAAGGAAGAAAAATGCTCTTGACTATTAGCTTGGAAAAGCTGACGGGAGATTTCATAACACCGGAAAAGATAAGCTTGATAATTCGGGTTATTCTTATTCTGGTGATAGGAATTCCTCTTATTCGTTTGATAAGGTCTATAGCCAAACGGATAGTAAAAGACCGTTTATCGCCTCAAAGTGAACAGTTGGTTGTCCGTTCGGTCTATTATGTAGCTATCTTAATTCTACTGATCACTTTGCTAAACGAATTCGGCTTTCGTTTATCTGCAATTTTAGGTGCAGCTGGAATTTTTGGCGTAGCTATCGGTTTTGCTTCCCAAACCAGTTTTTCCAATATAATCAGCGGTATTTTTCTCATTTCTGAAAAGCCATTTCAGATAGGAGATGTGGTTCAGGTAAGTTCCAATATTGGAACAATTGAATCCATAGACCTGCTATCCATCAAGCTTAAAACGCCCGACAACCGTTACATTAGAGTTCCCAATGAAACAATGATTAAGACGGAAGTTATCAATATTACCCGCTATCCGATTAGACGACTGGATATTTATGTATCGGTAAGCTATAATGATAATCTGGAAAAAGTGAAAACTGTCTTTATGGATATCATTGCCAATGAGCCCCTGGCATTGAAAGAACCAGCTCCACTTTTCTCTATTGAGAAGTTTGACGAATCGGGCATCAAAATTCTATATGGGGTCTGGGTAAACAAAGAGGATTATTTAGCTTTGAAGAACTCTTTGATGATTAATCTCAAGGATAAATTTGAACACGAACATATCACTATTCCCTACCCGCACATTTTTATTGCGAATGCCGGGGAACTGAAAAGTGAAAACCAATGTTAAACGAACAAAATAAAAGAAAAGGAAGTGTAAAATGACTGCTAAACCTCAAATTAAAGCCATCATCTTTGATCTTGATGGCACATTGATTGACAGCATAGTTGATATCGCAGGTGCGATGAATGCTGCCTTAAAAAGCTTTGGCTATCCTGAACATCCTGTAGAGGAATATAAATCCTTTATCGGCGATGGCCAAACGGAACTGGTAAAAAGGGCTTTACCGGAAGATAAAAGAACTCCCGAAATCATTGATAAGGTCGCTAAAAAATATTGGGATAACTATGATCTGCAATGGTATCTGAATACCAATATTTTCCCCGGTGTTCTCTATTTAATTCAACTGGCAGTAGCCCGCAAAATGAAACTGGCAATCCTCTCCAACAAACCGCATTATTTTACGAAAAAAATGATTCGCCATTTCTTCCGGGGTGCAATGATTCGCCATACTAAAAACCCCTTTGGCGTTTATAGCGGTGAAGAAGCTGATAAACCCAAAAAACCGGATCCAACCGTTGCTTTAGAACTTGCCAAACGCTTAATTGTAAAGCCCCAATATGTTGCCTTGGTTGGAGATAGCCCTGTGGATATTAAAACCGCAAAAAACGCTGGAATGATTGCAATTGGCGCTGCTTGGGGATATGGCAATAAAAAAGACCTTCAGGATGCCGGAGCAGATTTGATTTTTGATAGCCCGACCGAGATGACCACCTATTTTGATTCTCAGCCCCTTTGTCCATGAAAAGTTATCGTCGGGAACTGCATTTCACAACATCTAAACGCAGGGACTTTATAAACATCACTCCCCAAGTGAGAAATGTTTTGCGGGAAAGCGGAATAAAAGATGGCTTGTGCCTGGTAAATTCTATGCACATAACATCTTCCGTGTTTATTAATGATGATGAAAAAGGCCTCCATAGCGATTTTGAGACCTGGTTGGAAAAACTGGCTCCCGAAAAACCTTATTCGCAATATCGCCATAACGGTTTTGAAGATAATGCTGATGCTCATTTGAAAAGACAAATTATGGGTAGAGAGGTTGTTGTTGCAGTAACCAACGGTGAATTGGATTTCGGAACCTGGGAACAGATATTCTATGGTGAATTTGACGGTATGCGTGATAAACGCGTTTTGGTGAAAATTATCGGCGAATAAAAAAAAGCCGACTAAGTGTTTACAAGATACGGTAAACATAAGGATTACAAATAATTAGAAGAAGCCCGAAAGTAACTTTCGGGCTTCCTCATTTATGATATGTTCTTTTTTTACTGTTATTTTATCTTTGGCTTCCTGCTTTCGCAGGATAACAAAAGGATTTTCTCTCTGAAAATGCTATTATTTAAAAAAGTAGTAAATTCCTGCTTGAGGAATATACATTCTAATTTCACTATCCTCGTCAATCGTGAGAGGCAATTCCACCGTACAATGAAAATTCTGCCCCATATCAAAATCAAAACCTAAACCGAAACCAACATAATAGGTATATTCACTATCCCATTTTTTTCTTTCCGGTTGGTCTTGTATAATTGTATAATGATCTCCCTTTACCATTTGATAATCAATTTCATATTGCCTGATAAAAGAACTGAGCAATGAGCCACCGGCAACAATATAGAACCTGCCTACCTGATTTGTATCTAAAGTCCGCACATAATTGATTGCTGAATTTATCTTTGTTTTTCGTCCATTTTCAGTAATAGTGATAGTAGAAGCACCATTATAATTGCCATAAACAGAGTTATCAATTTCTTTAGAGCCGGAAGTTAATCCCCCTAAAGTAACTTGTAAGCCACCCTTATCATAATATTTACGATAACTGAAGCCATTTCCGGAGATAGTTCCGAAATGAAAACCCAAACCTGTATTTCTGCTTTCTTCCTTAGGTTTGCTGTTCTGTGTTTGCCCTTGGCTTAAACAGGCAACGAATAACAACATTGCAATCACTAATAACTTCTTCACTTTTATTGCTCCTTCTATTTGTAGTTTCTTTCTGTATTATAACATTATAGCTTGCAAATTTTATTCCTTTATCCTACCTAAACAAGTATAAATCCACTTAGTTTTAGCAACTTATTAACAAGTTAAGCAGTTTTCTTTTTCGGCAAAGGATTATTTTACTTTATTGTTCATTGCACTTAACGGTATTAGCTGTGCTAAGGCAAAGTCCTTTCCTGCTTGACAGTAATAACCTTTGAATTATTAAGGCACTGAAGAAGATTAGTGTTTACAGATAACCTGTTATTCCAGAAGCAGGAATCTATACTGATTACTTCATTTCAGACCTAAAGCTATAATAGCTAAGCATAGATAAGGATATTTAAAATGAAAATAGCGCAAATTGTGGGAGCCAGACCTCAGTTTATAAAATTGGCTCCTCTATCCCGGGAAGTTAGAAAACGCCATCAGGAAATAATTATTCACAGCGGACAGCATTATGACCAGCAAATGAATGAGGTCTTTTTCCAGGATTTGGAGATTCCTGCTCCGGATTATAATCTGAATGTCGGTTCAGGCAGTCAAGGCATCCAAACCGCCAATATATTAAGTGCTTTAGAGCCAGTTTTAAGGAAAGAAAAACCGGAGCTTGCTATTGTTTATGGTGATACCAATACAACTCTGGCAGGAGCTTTGGCAGCTGCTAAACTGGGAATAAAAACTGCTCATATAGAAGCAGGATTACGCAGTTTCAATAAAAGTATGCCCGAAGAAATAAATAGAATCGTAGCTGATCATCTAAGCGATATTTTATTAGCTCCTACAGAAACAGCTTTACAAAATGCCGATAAAGAAGGTCTGAAAAAAAAAACATTTCTGGTAGGAGATATTATGGTGGATTCCCTTTCCTTCGGAATCAGGAAAGCAAAAGCAGAATCCAATATCTTATCATATTTGCAGCTGGAGGATAAAAACTACTGTCTGCTAACTCTGCACAGACCTTATAATGTTGATGATCCTGATAATTTATATTATATTCTTGCAGGATTGGATTCGTTGCAACGCTTAATAATTTTCCCTGTGCACCCCCGCACTTTGAATATTCTAAACAATATGCAGCATAACCAATTTAAAAACATCCGCTTTATTGAACCGCAGGCATATCTTGATTTTTTACTTTTAATGCAACGCTCACAAATGATTTTTACCGATTCAGGGGGAATTCAGAAAGAAGCATATATTTTAGCAAAGCCCTGCGTAACTCTTCGTCCCGAAACAGAATGGCTGGAAACAGTGCAAACCGGATGGAATCTTCTGCTACCTGTAAATTCCGGGCATTTTCCTTTGGCAATAAATGATTTTAAGCCACCGGAAACTCATCCCGCTCTCTTCGGAGACAATGTAGCGGAAAAAATAATGCAGTTGCTGGAAAATAAATAGAAATTGCCCTCACTGTTTTTCCAAACATTCGGTTAAGACAATTCTGAGACAAACGATTTTATCTTACAACGCGCTGAGCTATAATCTTAAAGAACTTCTTCTCCGCAATTAAAGAGGTCTCCCAATAAGTTTCAGAAGTTGAACCAACAGGCAGAAAAGAACCTTGAGGTGTGTCCGCAGCATAAATAACATAGTTATTGGCGTAAGGAACAACATTCCAGGATATTCTAACATCTGAACCTTGAATTTGTAATTGCACTTGCGGTTCACTGAGAGAAGGAACATAAGCTCCAACAAGCATAAAAGGGTCTTGCGAGGCACAAAGAGGTAAGGTTACATTGCGATTGCTAACATCCGTTGCCGATATCCAATAAAAAAGAGTGTCTCCAATAACTGGAGCCGTCAGGTTAGTTAACCAATTTCCGTTGCTTTGTAAGCTCAGGGAGCTGTTTTGCCAAATTCCGTTTTTTCCTGTTTTCCAGGAAATGTATGTTCCACTTTGGTTCAGAGCATTAGTATGGGCGATATTCACATTAAAAGTAAGAGTTTGTAAAACCGAAGAAGGAACTGGAGGAAGGTGCTTAACGGAAATCATCTGATTGTCAAAAATAGTATTAACTCTGCAGTGAATGGCATCGGTGGATTCAAAATCGCTGTATGAATAACCTGTTACAGTATAACCAGGCATTGCATTTTGATAAGCAAGAAGAGCTGCAGCATCGCTGGCTGCACCCATTTGAGGGACATAAATATGTTTATTAAAAATAAAGGAATTCGTATAGGGCTCATCATTAGGAGTGGAAACTCTGTAAATTTTATAGGGAGTGCCATAGCTGGAAAGTTTTGTTTGCCATTGAGCTACAACTGCTTCAATAGCACTATATTGAGAATGGTTTGTCGGCACACTGCGAATAATAACTTTATCTACATCCAATAGTTTTGCCCAGCAGTCAATATGATTTATATAATTATTATTGGGATCAGGATACAATTGATAATCAGAAACTCCCAGATAGTTACTAAACATTGTATTTATAGCATCTTGACTGAGAGAAGCATTTTCTGTTAAAACCAGATTAGTACTTATTGCCTTTCCCTGTCCATCGGTCATTATATTACCACCGGTATGAGTAATATTCATCTTATACAAAGTTACACCCAGAAAATTAGCTACCGCTGTAGGAACAAGATCATCATTGGGTCGCTGACGATTATAGGTAAAATCTATCAGTTGAAGATTATTATCTCCGTCCATAATTGTCCAGGGACCGTAATCTCTAATCCAATAAGAATCATTATTCGTAATTATATAACGCACATTAGCCATATTAATGCCATTAGTAGAAAATGCTGAATTGCAAGTTGCCTGTGAGGAACTGGATACAACCACATACAAAAGACCATTATTAGATAAATCAGCTATCATTGTATAAGGCAAACCTACAGGATAACGAATTATTGAACCTTTGGCAGGTTCCCATTCTGCTACAAAACGAGGTTGGGATGGTGTAGCAGTATTTATTTGGGACAATGTTCCTGTATAAGTTACTCTATTAAAAGCTGTAACCGTTAATGTATAAGCCATTTCTCCAGTTGGGGGATTTGTAATATTTACCGTTGCTATGCCATTGCTGTTGGTAAATGCTTTGCCGTAAATAGTATTATTATAAGTTAATGCTACCAAAGCACCTGCCACTCCTGTAGAGACAGAAACACTATTTGTTCCAATTCCTATAGTAGAAGGATAGCTAACTGCCATAGCTATTGGTGTCTTAGAACGAATTTGCAAAGAGGCGTCTCCGAAAATATGCCATGTCCTGAACATATTTACCCCATCAGAACTATAAACATCCATCATTTTGCAAGAACCGTTATAATACAAACCACCTAAAGTAGTATGGGTTTCAGCAATTAGTAAGTCGGTAACTTCATCTTGAGCTCGCATAGGAGAAGCCCAGGATTGATTTATGGAACTGGCATAAATGCCAACAGCACCTCCATTGGCATTTCTCATCCATGCCTCTGCAAAACAGGTCTGGCTTACAAAATTACCGTTAACACAGGCAACATCCATTATGAAAGGAACTTTATTGCCATTAGTAAGGGCTAAAGCATTAGTATTGTTAAAATTAGTAGTTACCCAATAAGTATCAGCACCGTGACCTACATAATTGATAAAACCACGCCCGTTATTTACATTGGTAGTTACTGTGGAAGCTGAAGCACCCGGATCATAAATTTGATCAACACTGGTATAGCCATAATTTAGAAGATCAGTCCGAATCAGATTCGTATGAGTGATATCGCTTTCTTGATTATCACCCTGACCTCCACTTCCTTCAGCAGAGGCAATTCCCATTGCTTTGGAAAGCCAGGTAGCAGAGGTATTTAAATCTCTTTCATAGAGAATGGTCTTATTTACCTGAGCTGTAACTTCTGCAGCTGTTTGTGCTGAAAACCTGCCAATAAAGATATCCGGATAATTATCGCTACCGGCTACAAGAGAAAAACCGGGATCACTTCCTCCTCCAGAATAAGATAGAGTTGGAATTTGAGGAGCATCTCCTACAAGTTGCACAAAAGTAAGTGAATTATCTGCATTGTAGCGATTTTGAATATAGGTTTTAAGCTGATTGGCAGTTGTGCCGATAGTGCTGAATTCAACTAACTCTGTATCTATCCCTTTCTGCCTTTTCCAATTAATATAAGGAGCTATCTGAGAAAGAAAATTCGTATGGCAGATAACCAGTAATTTACCGTAGGAATCATCTACAGGAGTATAGCGATAGGAATTCCAGTTCAAAAACTGATTTTCATACAGAGAATAAAAACTGCGGGAAAGAGAGGCGCGCGAACGGTTTAAAGTGTTTACGGTATCAATGCCTTCAGGATAAATTCTCACTTTAAATGCTGTGTAAACTCTTAAAGTTCCCGTTACCGGATTGTAGGCAAAGGGATTAGTTAAAACAGTTATTCCCCGAAAATCTCTTAAAATATATGGTTCTGATAAATCCGCAATTGTTTGAGGATAGAATGAATTTTCACGATATATATCTTTAAAAATGTAAGGAACGGAAGTTGGCTCTATATTACGAGTTATCACTCCCTTGGAAGGAGCTACTTTAATTTGGAAGTCCTTATACTCAATGTCAAAGACCTCCATCGCCATCAATGCCTGTTCCGGAATGATGATACTTCGGTTAAAAACAGGGAGTTCGGGATAACCCTTTTCTTGAGTTATCCCTTCTTTAGGTAAAAGGATTTGAAACCAATCCTCACCTTCAATAAAAACCCTGTTTTTCTCAAATTCACCTATCTGGAATTGCAGGATAGTTTCATCTGCATTATCATTAACAATAGTAACGGAGTTTTTTCCGTTGCCGGTAGTTATCACTTCTGCACTCAAAACAACAGATATGAGTAACATAGAGATTAGCAAAGCTGCCAATTTCTTCATCCGGTATCCCTTTTTCTGCTAAAGTAATATTATTTTTACTTATTCTTTGGTTTTGTCTTCTTCTTCACTTTCAGGGGTTGTTTCTTCCGCTTCGGTTTGTATCTCTTCTGCTTGGGAAACCGTCTCTTTTGTTTCAGGGGTTGGTTCTTCAGTAACAGGCATTGTTACTTCTGTTTCTTCCGTTTCTTCTGCTGTCTCAACAGGAATTTCCAATGTTTCCGTTTGTTCCGGTGTTTCCTTGTCCAGCTTTTCTTCCTCTGTATTTTCCGGTTCAACGGTTTCTTCAGGCATCACAATTGTTTCTTCTGTTTCGGGAAGTTCTTCTTGCTGAATTTCTTCTGTCATAGGAGCTTCAGAGGCATCAGATACTGTTGTTTCAGGAATAATATTTTCGCTATTTTCCGGTTCTTGCTGTGGTTCAGGATTAATTTGCCTTTCTTCCGTTTCCATCTTTTCCGGTGCCGGAGTAAATTCTTCGTTAACTGTTATGGTGATTGTCTCGGTATCGGTTTCAGGTTTAGATTCCACAATTTCAGAAGTTATTTCCTGTTCTTCAGGAATAGCTGTTTTCTCCTGTTCTTTCTTAGCGTTTATTTTCTTTTCGCGAGGTTCTTTTTCCTGTCTTTTCTTTAATTGACGAGTAACTTTTTCCCGTATATATTGTTCATGCAGAGCGATATATTCTTCCTGCAGTTTAGGATCGCGAGAAAAGAAGAAAGCTTTAACGGAAAGGATTAAACGCCGGTTTTCCATATCCAGTTCTATCACTTTTAAGGGTAATTCTTCACCGTTATGAAAAGCATCTTCGCTATGTTCCAGCTTGGGAATCGCCAAATGAGATACAGGCACAAAACCTTCAACAATTTCATCATTTACAGGTATATCTACTAATATACCTTTGGGTATCAATTTACTTACTTTCCCTTTTACTTCAGTATTTACCGGTAGAAATTGATCCAATGTCTCCCAAGGATCCGGAACCAGCTGTTTTACCCCTAAGGCAACTCTATGCTGTGCTCTATCTATAACAAGAACAATTGCTTCCACTTCCTGATTTCTTTTAAACACTTCCCGCGGATGATAGATGCGTTTTGTCCAGCTCATATCAGAGATGTGAATCAAACCGTCTATTCCTTCTTCAATTTCTACAAAGGCACCAAAGTTAGTTAAGCTTTTTATTCTGCGTTTAAGAACAGTTCCAATCGGATAGCGGTCTTCAATCGTAAGCCAGGGATTGGGTTCCATCTGTTTCATACCTAAGGAGATGCGTTTATTTTCTTTATCTATATCCAGAACAATGGCATTGATGGTATCACCGATTTTCAGGAAATTATGAGCATCGGTAATCTTTTTCGTCCAGCTCATTTCGGAAATATGCACTAAACCTTCCACTCCGGGTTCCAATTCTACAAAAGCACCAAAGGGTTTTATATTTACAACTTTACCGGTTATTCTGCTGCCTTCCGGATACTTGATTTCTATATTTTCCCAGGGATGAGGAACCAATTGTTTCATCCCGAGGGAAATTCTATTGGATTCAGGATCAAAATTTATCACTTTCACTTTTACTTTATCGCCAATTTGGAGCATTTCAGAAGGATGATTTAGTTTCCCCCAACTCATATCCGTTAGATGCAAGAGACCGTCAATCCCACCTAAATCTATAAAAGCACCATATTGAGTAATATTTTTTACTTCTCCGTCCAATTCAGAATCTATCTGAATTTTTCTTAATAATTCCTGCCTTTTCTGTTCTGCTTCTTCTTCCAAAACCAAACGGCGGGATAGAATTATATTGCGATGTTCTTCATCAATAGTCACTACTTTGAATAATAATTCCTTCCCGATAAATTGATCCAGATTGGGAATTGGTTTTAAGGACATCTGCGAACCAGGTAAAAATGCCTCTATTCCTAAAATATCTACAATCATTCCACCTTTCACACGCCTCCGGATAATTCCGCTTAATGAACTTTTATCCGTATATGCCTTTTTGATGCGTTCAATATTAATCTGATAATCAGCTTTCTTTTTGGAAAGCAGCAATTTGCCTTCGCCATTTTCAATCTCATTGATAAACACCTTAATCACAGAATTCAATTCCGGAACTCCGGTGTAAGCAAATTCGGAAATTGGTATCACACCTTCAGATTTAAACCCGATGTCTATGCGAACATCTTTATCGGAAATGTCCACCACCGTGCCCTCAATAATTTCGCCTTTCTTAAAACTGGAAAACGATTCTTCATACATAGAAAGCATTGCTTCGTGTTCTTTCTCTTCCTGAGTAAGTTCCTTCACGGGCTTTGTAGTTTTTTCCTCCGGAGCTTGTTCTGCAGGTTCCTTTTGTTCCGAAACTTCCGTCTCGGACTTCTCACTTAACATTTCTTCGGGAATGGCAATTGAGGGCTCTTCTTCTTTGGTCTCATCCTCAATTGTAGATTTTGACATTTGGTCATCACCAACGCTCAAAACAGTTTCCACTTCGGGGTTCGTATTTTCCGTTTCTTTGCTTTCTGGCTGGACTGTGTTTTGATCATGTATTAACATGATTCCTCCTTAAACATAGGGATTTCTTCAATTGCACTTACAGTGTTAAAATCCCCGCTTTTTTTTAATAATACATTATAAACTTCAATTATCATCTCTTCCGGAGTAGATGCTCCGGCAGTTATACCAATTTTTTTATAGGACGAAATATCTATCTCCGCCAGCTGCTTTTCGTCCTCAATATGATAGGTAGGACAATACAAAGAACTTAGCTTTGCCAAGGCACGCGTATTGGAACTATTCAATCCCCCGATAACAAACATTACTTCACTGGCTTGAGACAGTTCTTCTGTAGCTTTTTGCCTTTGTGTTGTAGCTAAACAGATAGTATTAAAAACTCTTAGCTCATCAACCTTTGGGAGCAATTTACATACCAATTCCCTAAACTTTTCTATCCTTTGCGTGGTCTGCGCCATTATCGCCAAACGCTTTGGCTCTATTTCCGGAAGAGGTTCATCTTCATTGATGATATATAATTTAGTATTCCCAAAAGATATCATTCCTTTCACTTCCGGATGTTGTTTATCCCCCAAAATCAAAACCGGATAACCCTCGTCAGCCATTTTTTGCATTATTGTGTGGGTTCTATTTACATAAGGACAGGTAGCATCTATAATTTCGTTATTGTTTTCTTGCAGTTCTTTATATTCTTCTTGCGTTATTCCGTGCGAACGAATTATAACCGTGCTGTTTTTTATCTCGGAAGCGTTATAAACTGTGTGAATACCCTGTTTTTCCAGGTCTTTAATGATACCGGGATTATGAATCAATTCGCCTAAAGTATAAACCGGTTTATCGGATATTTTTGCGCTCTGCGCCAATTGAATTGCCCTTCGCACGCCAAAACAGAAACCGGAAAAAGGAGCTAAACGAATCTCTACTTTATTATCCTCGGGTTTACTATCTGCATTATCATTTCCTAACCTGTCAATAATTCCGCAGGTTATTTCATAAAGTTTTTGCACTTGTTCTTCAATAGTTAACTTGCTTGTATCTATTAAAATAGCATCTTCCGCAGGTTTTAAGGGAGCAAGAGCCCTGTTGGCATCTGCAGCATCGCGAGCTTGTAAATCCTGTAACACTGCCTTAAAATCAGTTGTTATGCCTTTTGCCAAGAGCTCTTTATACCTGCGTTCAGCTCTAATTTCCTCAGCTGCTATCAGATAAAATTTTGCTTCTGCTTGCGGAAAAACAAAAGTGCCTATATCTCTTCCTTCTAAAACAACTCCTCCCTCTTTACCAAGCTTGCGTTGCAAATCCACCATTTTATATCTAACACAGGGAATTGCAGAAATAGCGGAAGCGGCAGCAGATATATCAGGAGTGCGAATTTGTTGGCTAACATCTTCTTCATTTAGAAGAATAATGTTGCCTTCCGCTGCAGATATTATTTGTATTTTGATGCGTTCCATCATTGCTGCCAGAGCAAAATTATCCTTCATAGAAATGCCTTCCCTTTTTGCCTGTAATGCACAAGCCCGATACATTGCTCCTGTATCAATATACACATAGCCCAATTTTTTAGCCAGTTCTCTGGCTGTTGTGCTTTTTCCGGAAGCAGCAGGTCCATCTATAGCAACAATAATCTTTCGCTTTGGCAACATATTTCTCCTTATACCCCTTTTTGGGTAACCAGCAATACCGTCAACTATTTTTTTATCCCTCTTCCCTGAATTTGTATATTATCTTCTATTGAGGTATATAATTACCCCCTATTGTTATAAAATCATTGACAGTTTTCAGAGCACAAAAAATTGTGGCTCTCCCTATTGAATACATCCTTATTTTACATATTAATTACATATACAATAAGAGGTTATATTATGTCTAACAGCAAATATACAAAAGCAAAGATGCACAGTATTAAACGGGTGGTGATTTTGGCACTTCTTGCCTTGGTTGCCACAAATTTATTCTGCTATAATTCAGGAGATTATCGCACTAAATGGAGCGGTAATTTTGAAGATATAAGTTTATGGGAGTGTTATAATGGTCTCGGTTGGATTAATGCCACCCAACTTCCCTCTTCACCTTTTGCCAATACACTCTATATAAACACTCAAAACATAGCTATGCATACTTCTATGATTATTAAGGGCGGCCTGGTTATAACCGGAACTTTACAATTATATTCTGGAATTGAAGTAACAATCAATAAAGATGCTAATTGCGAAATCGGAGCTATTCAAATATATAGCGCTTCAAAACTAATAAATAATAGTGAAATAAAAACCGCTAATGCCAATTCATCAATCACTGTAATGGATGGTGGAACTCTTGAAAACAATGGTCTTTTTTCTGCTTCCACTGCAAACCAAACTTGCCAGGTTACAGTAAATTCCAACGGCAAAATCAACTTTGGCAGTCAAGGTTCAATAACCGGGAAGAGTTCTTTTAAAGCAAATTACGGGAGCACTATAGCTACTTCTAATCCGCAAGGTTTGGATGGTTCTTTATCTTGTAGCGGAACAATTAGCTATAATAGTCCATACCTTATTTTCAATGGTTCAGAACCTCAAATAACCGGAATTAAGCTACCGGAACAGGTTTTAGGTATAGATTTCAATAATCCTGCCGGCATAAGCTTAAGCAAGAATATAAAACTTGTAAATACTGCTTTGGTTCATAGCGGAACCACTCTCTCTTTTGGTATGTTTGTTATTGATGAAGCATGGTATGGTTCAGGAACCTTTTCTATGGAAGATAGTTCTTCAATAGCTACAGCTAATCCCGACGGCTTTTCTTCAACCGGTAAAACCGGCAGTGTGCAAGTAGGCACAAGAAATTATAACAGCAACGGCAATTATATTTTTAACGGCACTGTTCATCAACAAACCGGGAATTTTAATCCTACACCCACTTCCTATACTGTAAATGATATTATTTTTGATAATCCCGCAGGGGTTACTTTAACCAATCCAATTACAGTTGTTTCTACTATGGAACTTCTGGAGGGAGATATCAATTATGAAATTATTCCTCAAGGTATAGATGGTTTTTATAGTCCCGATGTAAAGAAAACTGTTATTTCCAAAAACGGCACTCTGATGTATAATTTTTTGTCGGATTTACAACCCTTTCAGAATAATGGTGAGTTTATTAGGCTAAAATGGTATCTTAAAGGAAATTTCAACGGTTCTAAAAAAGTAACCTTTAACTGGAACGAAGAGAATGATAATTACTGCAACTGGAGTGTTCATAATTTCCCTAAAGTTTACCTATCAAACAGTAATGAACCGCTAATTTCTATTTGGAATCCTGCTCATCCCAGAGAGATTTCCTTTATTGCACATAGTTTTCCCAATGCCAAAGAAGATTTATATTACTATATAGGCAAAGGAACAGATGATACGCTACCGGTAACTTTAAGTTCATTAACTGCTACCCAAATTGGAAGTTCCACAGTTAAAATTACTTGGGCAACTCAATCTGAAACAAATATTAGAGGATATTATATTTACCGTTCCCCACAGGCAGATTTAAATACAGCCATAAACCTCAATTACCTTATTTCAGCAACGAATTCTTCCCAATTACAAATATACACTTATAAAGACCAGGTTCCTGCTAATAATATTTACTATTACTGGCTGGAAGTTGTTGATTACGATGGATATAATTCATTTTACGGACCGTCTATTGTAGAAGTAAATGATAATGGAAATCAAACACCTTCCACACCTGTTAAGGCAGGATTCTATTCATCTTCTCCCAATCCTTTTGATTCGCAAACTAAAATTTTCTATGGCATTCCCTCAAAATCCCCTGTTTTAATGCAAGTTTACAATATAAAGGGGCAAAAAATAAGAACCCTTGTGAATGAGACCAAGGATACAGGTAATTTTGATCTTTTCTGGGATGGTAGAGATGAAAATGGAAATTTGTTGGCCAATGGAAATTATATCTTACATCTTGCTGCTGCAGGAAATTCTTGGACAAAAAAAATTACTATCTTACACTAATACAATATTATACTCCGGTATAACTTTTGCCTTCCTTAATAGTTTCACCAACTAAATGCTCACCTGTTACGGATGCCGTCCTCAATGGGTAGGTAAGGTGTCAGTAGTTAATTTAGGAAAGAATTAAATAATTACCTTTTTTCACGATGCAAGCGGCAGAAGGTTTTGACTTACAATTTTCACCTGCCTTCAATGTAATCACACCTCACCTTCTTTTCTCACTTCCGACTATTCTACTACTGGTTTCCAAACCGAAAAATTGTGAGTTAAAACAGAAAGTATGCGTCCTTACAACCAAACAATCAAGCAACCTCTTTAAACTGTATAGATAAACAACCCTTCAAAGCGATAAAACCAAATAACCCGAAATCTGACATAATAGCTGGCAAAATAAACCTTAATCCATACCTTATTTGAAAAAAAAGAGTCGGCGCTTTCTCATTTTACCGAAATAAACCACTAAATCAACACACGGTTTGCCATTAGCAAATTGACTACAAATCACTGCCAAAGAGAACCCTGAATTTTCTCAATAACTCTCCGATATGACTCCCGTATCGTTCTCGTATCGCAATATGGGAACGATACGGGAATCTCATTAGCTGCATAGCACAAAAAAACAGGAATTGATAAACAAATATCTTGGGAAGGGAAAAAGAATAATCATTGCTGATAGTGAGTTATCGCATTATGGTGTTGTTGTTCTATGCTGTGTAAATAGAGGGTGATTGATAGTTGGGTTGGAAGGGTGTGTGCTTTTTGTTTTAACTCACAATTTTCCGGTTTGGAAACAAGCTACAGAGCGGTTGTAAGTGAACTAAAAGTGTGGGGTGTAGTTACATTGAAGGCAGGTGAAAATTGTAAGTCAAAACATCCTGCCGGTTGCATCGTGAATTTTACGAGAAACTTACACCACCATTGTTATCATTGGGTTGGCCTAAAGGTTTTTTGTCAGAGGGTAAAGAGCATAAAGTTGATACTACCCTGTTTTAAAATGGGGAAAACGGAAATCTTCATTAAGGGTCATTATCCATAATAATCAGTTTTAAACATACTAATGTGCAAACCTGAAATTATAAATTCTATTTCTATATTCTTTACAAGCTGAATGTAGTGAAGGTGGAGCATCCTGATTAAGTCCATTACCTTTACACATTGTAACAAGATTATCTATTGCAGATTGGCATTCACTTTCAAATTTCAGCTTAGGATATACTGTTTCTTCATCAACTGTTTCTCCATTTAAATAGTGTATCCAGGTCTCTATATTTCTGGTCGGAACTATTATGGCTACGGCATCATTATTACTTCGAACTTGAACTCCCTTTTCCCGGCATATATTATTAAATTGAGTAATTCTTGCTTCAACACCTTTTGTGTCTCCATCAATAATAGCTATGAAAGCATTAGTAGATTGCTTAGAACGATAGATATTTAATTCTTCAACGAACTTTTCTCTAACCCATTGTTCTCCTGAACCTTTTCCAGCAGAGTTTATTCTAAAAAATAACTGTCTATAATCCCAACCCAAACCTTTGAGAAATCTTCTGGCAAAACATTCTTGTTGTTTATCTTCACAACATATAACTAAGCTTACTTTCCTTTTACTCATTTTCCCAACCCCGGGCAATTAATTCTGATAATTTTAAACTATCTTCAAACCTGTTAAAGATTTTTTTTACTCTTGCAGGACCCAGTGGCTCTCTAACTATCAGACGGCTTTTTTCCACTCCAAAATAATCAATCAGTTCAGGATGATGACTGATAATTATAATTTGGGGTATCGTAACTCCACAAACATCACTAAGTTCCATAAGCCAGGGTTGAATTTCCGCAAGTGCTACATAATTTTCCGGTTCATCCATCATCAAAGTATTACCCATATCTTGTAAACATACTAACAATGTATGTAAGATGAGCAAAACTTTTTGCCCATCGGAAAGCCGATCAAAATCAAAAAATAGGGTCTTATCTTTTTTATTTTCACTCCGAAAGCCAACTTGCAAGATACGATGTTTACCTGCTAATTCCAATTTTAAGGAATCAAATCCATAGATAGAATTCCGTAGATAAGTTATCAAATCATACATTTTATCCTGATGCTCTTGAGAAAAATAACGATACCAGGAAACAAAATTCTTCCCATCCCTAAATAACTGTGAGGATTCATCTTCAGAAACAGAATGGATGGCTTTCGGTTCCAGATTTAAAATAAATAACTTGTTTATCCAGTCCTTGAACCAAGTTAATTTTGTATTATCCTGCCTGGGGACAACCATAGAAAGTCCTGAGAACATCCAATCAAAAGAAATGACCGCTCCTTCCTTAAAATAATCATTGTATAAATGAATATCACCTTTTTCAAAAGAGAAGATTACTTTATGATCATAATGAAGCGTTTCCCGTTCAACGCGTAATTTCCCTAACTCCCTTTGATGAGAAATGACTAAACGATATATATAAATTCCTCCGTTACCCTCAACTTGGAGCTCAAATGTTTGCTCATTGGAATCAAGCCAAGCGGTTAAATCCTCAGGAAAAAAGACCTCATAGACCTTTGCATTATCTATTATTAACCTTCTTAAGTTATACAGAATATCAAATATACTTGTTTTACCCCCGCCATTGGGACCAAGTAATAAAGTTAAACTATCAAATTCAATCTCAAAATTGACTAAACAGCGATAATTATTAACCCAAAGTTTAGTTAGCATTTTATACTCCTTACTTAAGCAATTCATAAATCTGAATCCTGATATACAATTATCTTTCAAACCAACTAATTAAGTTAAGTATTTATGTCAAAGCAATTCTCTACTCTCAAGCTAACGCCAATTGGATAACTTTGCTTTTTGCGGTTGATGGCTTATATTGTTATTAAAGATAAAATGTTCCGAAGAAAGCAAAAATGCCTTTTTACTTGACAGGGAAACAGTGATTGATTTTGTGGCAAAATAAAGAGAGTGCCGAAGTGGTGAAACTGGTAGACGCAGTGGACTCAAAATCCACCGGGCATTAGCTCATGCCGGTTCGATTCCGGCCTTCGGCACCATCGTTAACTTTGAGGAGCGAAGACCTTTTATTTGCTATGGGGACTAAGTCCTAATAATGTAGTTGACTGTAGAAGAGGCATAATCTAAACTGATATTTATTTCCCGCAGATTAGATTATATGAATTCATATCATATACTTCGGTTGATCTTTATATGCAACCTGAAACTTATTATACAAAACCCTGTGGAGGTATAATGTTCAAGCGCCACATAATAGTGTTCAGCATTTTGCTGATGCTAATTCTACCTTATGCCTTGTCTGGAATTTCTCAGGCAACAATGTTATTCTTAACTTTTGAGCCCGGAGCTCGTGCCAATGCTATGGGACGTGCTTATTCTGCCATAGCTGATGATGCTTATGCTATGTGGTGGAATCCCGGAGCTGCAGCTTTTAACAAAAATACACAAATAGCTGCAACTCACATCCCTTGGTTACAAGGTTCCGGAATTGATGATATCTTCTATGAATATTTGGGATTCAATAATTATTTTTATGGTATTGGTAACATCAATGCTCATGTAATCTGGTTGGATGCTGGAACTCAGCCACAAACCAGTTCCCAGGATGTAAATTTAGGTGATTTTCACACTTATGAAGTTGCCGGAGCTTTAGGTTATGGCTATGAAGTAGTCCCTGAAAAAATTGGTATCGGGGGCAATTTTAAGCTATTGTATTCTTATCTGGGACCCGGCACTGGTTTAACTGAAACGGAAGGTTCTGCTTTCAGCTTTGCTTTTGATGCCGGAGTTTTGTTCAAAGATGTGGCTGTAGATAATTTTAATGCTTCAGTTGTTATCCAGAATATCGGACCCAATATTACTTATGTGGATAAAGATCAATCAGACCCTGCTCCTATGACTTTCAGAGCCGGGCTTGGCTATACAGTTTTTGACAATCCGATGGGACGCTTAATCACTACTGCCGAAATGAGTAAAATTCTGGCAAACGATGATCCTTTGTATGAAAGGTTTATTACCGGATGGAAGTATTTTGACGAAACCATTTATGGAGTTGGGGCAGAATATACTTACTTGAATCTGATTGCTTTACGCGGCGGTTATTATTCCGATCAAGCGGGTGAAGTTGAAGGTGCCAGTTTTGGCGTTGGAGTGCATTACAAATTCAGCAATCGTTATAAGCTGGGATTTGATTTTGCTATGGTTCCTGCAGGAGGATTAACAAATTATAACAAGATCTTCTCTCTGGGGTTTGAGTTTTAATAACGGAAGAATAATGTCCTCCTTGCACCATAGAGGATAAGGAACACTAACTTCACCTAAATAAGATGAAAAAGAATATATTACTGATATTATGTGTCCTGGTGGCAGCTATTTTACCAGGACAAAAAATGGTATTGCGTAACAGCCAACAATACCATAAACTTATTGATCATCCATATCAAAATAAGCTAATTCAGCATAATTCCAAACAGGATTTAACTAAAAGGGATAATGCAAACTATGATCGTTTATTGGTTATTCTGGTAGATTTTGCTTTAGAAGAAACCGATGATACCAATACTACCGGTAACGGAAAATTTCAATTGCAACCAGATTCCACCTATATTTATTCTGTTGGTGCTCCACCCCATAACAGAGAATATTTTGAGGCAAATCTGGAAGCATTGAAATATTATTATTTAGCTGTTTCTGCAAGCGATTATACTCTTAATTACGATGTTTATCCTAAAAATAAACCTGCCTATACTTTACCTAAAAGTTTAGGTTACTATAATCCTCCGGGAGCAAGTTCCGAATTATTTGTAAGCCGGATGGAAGAATATTTCAAAACAGCTTTGGAAACTGCTGACAGCACAGACCAGGAGATAGATTTTTCCAGTTATGGACATTATATGATAATACATTCCGGTTCGGACTGGCAACATGATATTATGGGAGATACACCATCAGACCTGCCCTCTTTTTTTATAAAAGTAGGTGACGGCAAAGAAGCGGTTGTAGATAATGGAGCAGTGCTTATTTCCCATTGCTGTAATGTTCCGGAAACAATATCACAGGATTTTTATGATAATGTAGAAAACGGAATTACAATTCATAATGGTTATGGTGCCTTAAATGCTGTGATAGCTCACGAATTCAGTCACTCTTTGGGGACGGTGGATTTGTATAATGTTTACAATTCTTCTCCGATGGTTGGTGTGTTTGATATTATGGATAGTGGTGGTTCCGGTATTCTGGTTGCGGAAATGGAAAATGGTGATTTGGTTTATGTGGAAGGTGCCTTGCCAACTTTGCCCGGAGCTTTTTCCCGCAATTTGATGTTTCGTGATAGTTACCTGGAGCGTGGTCTATTAAAAGAATTTCCTAATTTTGCTACAATGACTGAACTATCCTTAAGCGCTATTAGTGCTCTGCAAAATGATAATGCTTCCGTTCCTCATACATACAAAATTCCCCTAAATTCCAAAGAATATATTTTAGTGGAAAACCGCAATGTTGACCCTGATGGAGATGGAGGCACAGCTGTCTTTGGGGCTTTGGATGGACGCGTTATTCTGTATCCTACTCCTTTTGACGATATCTCTCCCCCACCTCCAACTTACGAATATGACTATCTTTTACCTTCATTTATCAAAACGGATGGTTCGGCAATTGGAGGCGGTATTCTTGTTTGGCATATCAATGAAGCTATCTTGTATGATGAAGGGCAAACCGATAGCGATGGTAATTGGGTTAGTAATTTTGATGCGAATACTGTAAATACCGGTTTTTACCATAAAGGGGTTTCCGTAATTGAAGCTGACGGGCTAACAGACCTGGGTAGTGACTATTCTATGTATTGGACGGGAACACCTTATGAATATTTTCATTCCCGTAAACCGGTTCTTGATACAAACGGCTTATTTATAAACTGGAGTCAGGAACCTTGGAAACCTGAACTTACTGCAACTACAAAACCACCTCTGGTAGATAGTTTCAATGTCCCGGGGTTGTATCATTTAAAGGAAATCGGCAATCCTGCGAAAAAAATGAGTTTCAAGGTAGAAAGCGGTGATTTTGACAGCACTCAGATTTTAGATTTTGCTGCCAATCTTATTCTTACCGGACCTATCATCAACACCAGTTTTGAGGAAACTAATCTTCCTGTTGTTATCGGTAGTTCTATACATCTAATTAGCTATAATGAGACAGATAACGAATGGCAGGATATGATGGGTGAATTTAGCACACATTCTCACTTATCGGATTATCCTTTGCAAAAAACAGACCTCAATAACGATGGTTATAACGAACTTGTTACTGTTAACGGCAATTATTTGTTTTTTACGGATTGGGCAAATGATTCACCTGCCTATCATCACATTTCCTTTCCTGATACTATTACAACTACCCCCTTATCTATAACTAATACTTTAATTGTAACTACAAAAGATTGTATTTACTCCGTAAAAAACTTCAGCATTCAGGATTATATCAGTTTACCTGGAACTATATGTATTGCGGGTTATGACAATAATGTTATAATATTAAAAAAGGACTATCTATATACTTTGGCATTAGATAACCTGGAAATAGCCAATGAATTTATCCTGCCTGAACCTTGTGGCAATATTGAACCGCTGATTTATACAAACCCGGATAAGAGCATTGCAATGATTTTTGTAATGGCAAATAGCGGAAATTTATACCGGATATATAATAACCGTCTGGAATTAATCTTTGCTAATCATACCAATGAAATTCCGGGGCAACTTGCCTGTTCCGCTTTGGGAGATATTTCTCCGGTTTTGTTCTTTGGGCTTGGTAATAAACTTTATGCCCTAAAAGCGGATGGAACAAAGTTAACTCACTTTCCGGTTATTTCTCCGCAGACAGTTTCTACCAGCAAAAGCCCAATCGCTTTAAAAAACGATACTGCTGAGATTCTGTATTATCCTATCCAGGATGAAGGTTATTTGGCAATAGATAAAACAGGCAACATAATTCCTGAGCTGTGTTTATCCGTAAATAACGATGCAAAGAATGATTATCTGTATTACCAGCCGGAACAGCAAATCCTATCCTGGTATTATCCTGAAAATAACGGAAAGCTGTTTATTCACAGTAAACAGAATATTGCCTGTAACCCTATCCTTTTTGCCGGTTACAGAAATGCAGAAAGCGGATGTGTCACTTTTGACTTCCAAGATGAAAATATCGGTTCAGCGGATAAATTTGCCTATATCTATCCAAATCCCGTACGCAAACAATATTTTAAATTAAACCTCCAGAATTATTTTGGAGACACCAAACTATGTCTTTATGATATCAGCGGAACCTTAGTAAAAAAGATGTTGATTCCTGATACCCAAAATAACCCGCGGGATTATGAATTAAGCACTAAAGGTCTCAGTTCCGGGGTTTACATTATGGTTCTGGAAAATAACGATTCCACTAAACGCCTGAAATTTGCAGTGGAGAAATGATTTTTTTTAGGGAGTTAGCAATGAAGAAATTTATGCTGCTTATTTTTATTGCCGGCTTTGGCTTATACCTCTTCTGCCAGGAAAAACCTAAAACCGACATTGACCAATGGCTCAATCAAACAGAAGAAGAACCACAGAATGCAATGCGTGATTCCATTGTTACTAACGATTTAATAAAACAAAACTACAACCGGAAAAGTGCTCAATTGGCTATGGTTATGTCTATGCTGGTTCCTGGTGCAGGTCAATTTTATGCCAATAAAACCGTTCTTACAACCTATATTTTCCCGGTTTTGGAAATCGGGCTGATTGGCGGACTGGTGTATTTCAACAACGAAGGCAAAGATAAAACCGATAAATACGAAAAATATGCCAATGGAGAAAAGATAACCTATACCACTGCAGATGGAGAAAAAATAACCGAATACCGTTATGACAGGGCTCGTCAGAATAGGGTTCAAGCTATTCTAATCAATGTTAATACAGTGGATATTTATGATGAGAGCTATTTCCGTCTGGACGCCTCAAATACCCAACATTTTTATGAAGATATTGGTAAATACCCTCAATATGTTTTTGGCTGGATGGATTGGTATTATCGTTTTGCTACCGATGCCTCAGGAAATCCTGTATCTCCAAGTTGGCAATTTGACGGACCCTTGGATAGCCCTCAGACACATTGGATTGGTAATTATCCTACCGACGGAACTAATCCCGGAACGCCTGTTTCTATTGACTCCCCCGAAATGAGCAGTATGCGTCAGACCTATATTAGAATGCGTAACGACGCCAAAGATTCTTACAGCGTGGCTCAACTTTTTACTTTAGGTTTGGCATTCAATCATTTAGCTGCAGGACTTGATGCCGTTAGGGTTACCCGTAATTTTAACCGTTATTATATTTCCCAAACCGTTCCTTCCTTAAATTTTTATGCTGCAATGCCTTCCGGAAATGTTACACCGATGTTGGGGGTGAAGTGGAATTTTTAAAACGGAAGACCTGGCTTTTAATTACAGTCCTGTTATGGGGAATAATTCCTCTCTTTGCCTTACCTAAAATTATCTATCCTGTTTCTTCCTTAATTTTGCCGGGAACGGGAGAATTACTTTTAGGGCATAACACCCGGGGTGCCACTTTGCTGGGTGCGGATTTAGTAAATATTTATGTTTTTATCGCTACGGATAAGGAAATTGAGATGCAGAAAAAGAACTATATGCAATTTGCCGAACTTTATGCCGGCGTGCCTTATGGAATGCCCAATGACCTCTATCAGGCAGTGCAAGATTATCCCAATAGCGATTATTACAACAATATTCAGGAAATGATGGCTCGCAACTATTATCTAATCTATAATTATGATCCGAATGCTTATACTGAATACATTGCTGCTAATACTTATCAAGGCAATGAAGAATGGAATTGGCAAAGCGAAGAAAAATGGCAGGAATATAAACACATCCGCAAAAGGTATCAAACGGTAAAAATGAACAATCAGCTTGCCCTGGGTTTAATGCTATTGAATAGATGTGTTAGCGTAATTGACAGTTCCATTTTATCCAAGAAAAAACACGGAGAGCTTTATTTTGCTCCTTTACCTGCCAACGGAGCAATGCTGAATTATCGGATTGAATTTTAGGAGTAACAATTTGAAACGCCTGGGCATAATTCTTTTAGCCATCTTTCTTTTCCCGATGCTATGTGCACAAAGCAGAGCAGTTACCACCTTAAAATCTTTAGCTATCCCCGGCTGGTCACAAATAAGTTCCGGTAAAGATTACGGCTATGCAATGCTAACTGCAGAAGTATTAATAATTGGTTCCATTTATTATTATAACAGTGAAAGCGAAGTGCTAAAACAGGATTCTTATGAATACGCCGTTAAGTTTGCTCATCTGAATCCCGATGGTTATAATGATGATTTTTATAAACAATTAGCCCGTTATGAAAGTAGCGGTTTTGATGCCGGGGGCTATAATAATTGGGTGCGTCAAACGGCTATGGAATTGTATCCGGATAATCCTGAATTACAGCAACAATATATTGACGAAAATGCTTATGGAACAGATAAATATTGGTATTGGGATAGTTCCAATCACAGAAGCGAATATAACAAAATCCGGAATCGGAGTATGGACTACGATGATTATGCTCTGGTTGCCGGAGGGGTTTTAATTTTAAACCATTTAATAAGTACTATAGATGCTTTAAGGATAACGGCTCCCAATAAAAAAGCCGGGGTATCTTTTAATTTACAAAATAAAACGCCAATTCTGCAGATTAATTATCATTGGTAAAACGGGTTTACTCTTTGGGGATTTTAGCCAAGGGTAAATAGTTTGTCATTATTACAAGGGGCTTACCCACCATCGCTATACTATATCACCCTAAAGAGCTTTAAAGTAGTTCAACCATCTCAAACTTCAAAACCTTCTCAACCTTTCCGATGGTGATATTGTTTACAGTCCTTCCTGATACCAGAAAAGTTTCTCTTCGGGATTTTGCCAGCTGTAATGCACTTTGCCAATATATATTGTATGGTCTCCACTCAATATTTGGGACACAACTTCGCATTCAAAACAAGCGACGGCATCTTTCAAAACAGGAAGTTTATGCAGTTTTCCGGAAATGAATTCTACATTATTTTCAGCGAATTTATCCATATCCCTGCCTGAATTGGAACCGCAAAAAGTTAGCAACGGTTTCATTTTTAGAGAGGGAAATACCAGATTAAAATATCTGTTGGCTTCCAAACATTCATAAGAATATCTGGTTTTCCCGATAGAAATTGCAAACATCGGGGGCTGCAGAGAAGTGCGCATAAACCATTCAATCGTAATTAAATTATAACCGCCGGCAGGTTTTTGCGTAACAACCAGGGCAACTTTTGCAGGAAGATGAATTTTACCGTAACTAACAGGTAGCTCTGAGAGCTGAATCATTGTTTCTCCTCAATTCATAAGTCGTTATAGATAATATAGCGTAAAATCGGTTGAAAACAAAGAGAAACAGAGGATAATTTTTTTCTCAGCCAAGAAGAAAAAAAGGGCTTTTAGCGGAGGGCGGAGAGCGGAGGGCGAAGAGCAGAGGGCAGAGGGCGGAGAGCGGAGGGCCAAGGGCTATAAGGTATCTCAATTCTCAATTCTCAAATAAATCTCTTTTTCTCTTTCTCTCTTTGTTTAAATATCCTCTTTTTCTTATATATATTTACAATATGGACTGGCTATAAGTTGTTCAACGAAAAATGGATAACTGCTTGTCTCAGAGCCGTTTCTTTAAAGACGCTTTAACACTGCTTTAACAATTCCTTAACGAAATTAATTCAGCGTTAAAGGGTCGTTAAGGAGTCATTAAGCCAACAAGAAAGAGGAGAATCGGCAATTGTAAAAAAAGGCACTTGACAGAGAAGGTATCTTGTAAAAAAGATAAAATATGAATTCTAAATATATACTTTACTGTGTTGCAGCGGCTATAATTATAGTTGGTATTTACCAGATAGTTGCCATCGGAAGAGTTAATTATCCGGAATATAATCTGAAGGAAGGTCAGGTTTCGGAAGTGGAAATTATTGCTCCCTTTGATTTCCCTGTTTTGAAATCACCTCAGGAACTTGCTGAAGAAAAGGAGGAGGTTCTTTCCCGGGTAAATAAACCCTACGAGCTATCGGATGAGCCATTATTTGCTGCCGTTAGTGCTCTGGATAATATCTATTCTATATTATGCACAATCCAGCCGACAATGGATGGGGAAAAAATTGCTTCCGAACTGAAACGCGGTGGCTATTCTTTTTCTTCCGAAGCACTTGCGTTTGCTACGCATTCAAATGACCGCGATAAAATTTACGAATCGCTGCGTCGCGAACTGGGCATTTTATATAAACAAGGTATTTACGAATCTATTACCGAGGATAGTATCCTGGTTTTGCAAAATGGCAACCCGGTAAAAAGAGCAAGCAAAGAGTTTCTTTCTTTGGCTATGGCGCAAACTACTCTGCAAAGCAAATTCCCCGAAGCAGAGACCTTTGTAACTGAATTTGCGGAACAATATCTAAAACCCAATTTGCTGGTTAATGAAGAAAAACTGAATGAAATAAACAATAATTCTTTACAAACGGTTCAGCCAAGCGAAGGAATGGTACTAAAAAACGAAGTAATCGTGCGAAAAAACTCTCGGGTTACCGGCGATGATGTTCGTAAGCTGGAATCGTTGCAGGAAGCATACCGTCGCCAAAAAATCCGCAAATCCCCGTTAGAAGAAATGTTTTTATCTTTGGGTTTGCTGCTGTTCATCTTTGTGGTTATCTTTCTGGCAAATCATTATTACGGAGTGCAGAGTAAAGAAGCAAAAATTCCGGTGGCGGATTTCTTACCGGTAAATTTAGGATTCCTATTGCTGGTAATCTTTACGGTGCTGAGTAATTTCGTTCTTTCCTTAAGCAATTTGATAATTCCTTTTGCAATGATTGCCATCGCGGGAGCTATTCTGGTTAATTTTGAATTCGGTTTACTTTATAGCGTTTGCAATATATTGGTAATCAGTCCGTTTTTAAGCTGGGAAACATTCACTCCGGTGTTGATGTTATTATCCACCGTTATGTGTTTATTGATTCTAAAAAGACAGAATGCCTGGCACGAATATTTGATGATTTGGTTATATTTAATTATCTCCTTAGCGGTGGTAACTTTATGCCTTGGAATTTACAAGCGGGATACATTTATAACGATATTGCGTAACCTGGGCTATGATTTCATTTCCGCTTCCTTAAGCGTTACGGGTATTTTGTTGATTGTTCCCTTTTATGAAAAAAAGTGGAATAGAGCCACTAAGCAGACCCTTTTGGAACTGCTGGATTTTAATCATCCATTGCTAAAACAACTGGCAACCGAGGCAGTTGGAACTTATCATCATTCTTTGGTAGTGGGAAATTTGGCAGAACACGCGGCAGAAGCGATTGGAGCCAATCCTCTATTAGCCAGAGTTGGCAGTTATTATCACGATATCGGCAAAGTTATCAATCCTGAGATATTTACGGAAAATAATGAGGATTCCGGAGATATTCATTCTCAAATGGAACCGGAAGAAAGCGCTCAATTAATTCGTAATCATGTTACGGAAGGCATTACCTTAGCCAAAAAATATAAAATTCCTCAGCCGGTAATTGATATTATTATGGAACATCACGGAGATTCCATTATCCGCTATTTCTATGAAAAAGCACATCAAGAAGGCAAAGAACTGGATAAAGATGCCTATCGCTATCCGGGTCCCCGACCGCGAACAAAAGAAGCTGCCATCGTAATGCTGGCAGATATTGTAGAATCCACTACCAAAGCCAAAGAAATTGAAAATGAAGAGGATATTGCCAAAATTATAGACACTACGATTCACTATTTGCTACAAGAAAAGCAATTTGATGATGCTCCTCTTTCTATGCAAGACCTGAAAAAAGTGAAGCAAAGTTTTATTCCCGTTTTAGATAGCATCTATCGTAAACGGTTAGATTATCCGGAACCTCAAAAAGATGAATAACTTGAATATTATTGGCGAAGCAATTATCCCGGAATCCACGCAGGAAAAAATAGCAGAGCTTATCTGTGGACAGGAAGACCCGGAACATTGCTATCAGATTTGTGTAAAAACGGTTGATAGCGAAACTATGAAACACTATAATAAACAGTATCGGGGATTAAATGAAACCACCGATATCTTAAGTTTTATCACTGCAGATTTACCTGTTAGCGACCTGGATTTAGACATTGAGGAAGATGAATTTTACGCCAAACCTGTGCGTATTTGTGATATTGTTATTGACATAAAACAGCTTTTCCTGCAAAAGGGAAAAAGAACTATGGAAGAAGAATATCGCGCGGTCTTAATTCACGGTCTGTTACATCTGGTTGGATATGACCATATTAAAAGCGCGGATGCAGAAAAAATGAAGAAGCAAGAAGAATATTATTTAGAACTTACAGAAGGTAAAATTTAACTGTGGATGACGGTAAGGCGTTTATAATAATTGTCCTGTTTGCGTTATCGGCTTTTTTTTCCGGCTCTGAAACGGCTCTCTTTTCCCTGTCGCGAATTCAACTGAAGCGCTTGGAAAATAGTGATAAAAACAGCGCAAAAAGGATATTAAAGTTACTTGGCAAACCCAGACAAATACTGATAACTTTGCTCTTAGGCAATACTTTCGTAAACTTGGCAATTTCCTCTTTTGGAACTTTGCTGGCTTTACAAATTGGGATTAAATACGGTTTCACAGAGTCCTCTGTAGTAACCGTGCAAATTATAGTTACCACTATTCTGATTCTGTTTTTGGGAGAAATAACTCCCAAACTGATTGCCCTTTCCAAAGCGGATGTTGTAAGCGCTTTTTTGTCGCTGCCTCTGGTTTTTTTCCATACAATCTTATACCCTGCAGTTTGGATTTTGGAAAAAATTAGTGAACTCATTTCCAGCCATAAAACGGTAGATCGCTATGTTGGAGCTCAATTCACGAACGAAGAATTTCACAATTTACTGCAATCGGAAAGTGGCAGCCATACCTTGGAAGAACACGAAAAAAAGATGCTGGTAGGTCTTTTCAGATTTAAAGAAACGGAAATAAAAGAAATTTATGTTCCCCGCGTAAAAATTACAGCTATTGAAGAAAACAAGGGTCTGGAGGACTTGAAAAAGGTTATTATTGAAAGCGGATATTCCAGAATTCCTGTCTATCGCGGTAGCATAGATGAGATTATCGGAATTATTTATGTGAAAGACCTGTTGCTCTATCCGGAAAAGAAGACCATCAAACAATTGATGCGTCCCGTTTGGTTTGTAACGGAAAATATGAAAGTGCAAACCTTGTTGAATCAGTTCAAACAACGCAAACTGCAGGTTGCCGTAGTAGTGGATGAATATGGAGGCACCAGCGGTATAATTTCTTTAGAAGATATTCTGGAAGAAATCGTTGGCGATATCAGAGATGAATATGATAAGGATGAAATTCCCGAATTGATAAAAAAAGATGATACTACCTATATCTTAAACGGAAACTACAGTATCCGCCAGTTTAATGAAATCTTCTCTACCTCAATTTCTGTGGATGATTACGATAATTTAGCTGAATTTCTGCTTGCCTCTTTCAATCAGGTGCCGGCTATTGGTGAAAAACTTAGCTCTGAGGATGGAATTGAATTTACTATTCTGGATGCAGACGAAAAAAGCATTAAACAGGTTCAGGTGCAGATAAAAACGGAGGAAACATCCTGAAATACCTTTTAACTCTTATTCTGATTGGCTGCAGTTTGCTGAATGCCTTAACCGCTACATATTATATGAAGGCAGCAGGAATTAAACTGGCTAAGATTGATATTCAAATCAGTGACCGGGAACCGCTGCTTGAAATTAAAGTAAAATCGGTGAAAGAAACTCCTCTCTTTCCACAAATCAATAATATATACAGAATTGAACACAACGGCGAGTTTCTGCCTCTAACCTATTGTCGCATTGTAAAACAGAAAAATGTTAGCGATGAAGTAACCGTAAACTACAATCACGATGCTGCCGAAGCTACTATGTCTCGCTTATCCGATAACAGTTTATGCCGATATAAAACAGCTATTGGTAGCCGGGATGTTTTTTCTTTTCTGGCAGAAGTAATTAGAGGTAAAGCTACCGGTGGCAATTTTCCGATAGATGCCAACGGCGTTCGCTGGCAGGCAAATGTTAAAAAGCTGAGTGCAGAGACCATCTCAACTTCCCTTGGCAAATATCCTGCTAAACACTATGAAATTACTTTCCAAAATTTAACAGACCGGAAAATGCCCTACATTGATATGGTTACTTTTAATATGCTGCAGGAAAACAACAAGCTTAACCTGTGGGTTTACAACAATCAGTATGCCGTGAAGGCAACATTTAAAAAGAAAGGGCTCACTTCCAGCTGGGAACTGATAGCTGTTAAATAAATGAGAATGCCGAAATCTATTAAAATGTGTTACCAGAGGACACCAAATTTCCCGCCTGAAAAATGCCCGGTCAAAGTAAGCTCCTTTTACAACAGTAGATAATGAAAAAATTCTTTCGCACTCTCTACCCTACTATAATCTGGTTTTGTTTAATCTGGATTTTATCTTCCCTTCCCTCCAAACATATTCCCTCCGTAAATATTATCGGTTTGGACAAACTGGAGCATATTGGCATTTACGCTGTTCTCAGTTGTCTGCTTGGATACTGGCTTCGCTTTAAGGACTGGAAATTTATTACGGTTGTGCTCATTTATCTTCTTCTGCTATTGCTTGCCGGGCTGGATGAATATCATCAGCGTTTTATATCAGGTCGGGATGTATCTATTTATGATTTTATGGCAAATTCGGCTGGAATTATCATCGTTTTTTTGTTTTTCTGGCGTAAATATGATAGATGTTAACGAGCTCTGTGTTTCTTTAAACGATAATGATATCTTAACGGATATCAGCTTCAAACTGCATAAAGAAAATAATCTGGTGATTTTAGGTCGTAGCGGTAGCGGTAAAACTGTATTGATAAAAACTCTGCTGGGAATATATTTTCCTGTTTCCGGCAAGGTTATTATTGATGGCGTAGATATTCACCGGGCTAATGAAGAACAACGCAGAGCCACTAAAAAACGCTTTGCTATGGTCTTCCAAAATGCTGCTTTGCTGGATTCCTTCACGGTTCTGCAAAATGTTGCCTTGCCTCTTTATGAACGCGGAGAAAAAGATGCCTCTCTCATTCGGGAAAGGGTATATAAATGCCTGCAAATGGTAGGTCTGGAAAATACCGTAAACCTATATCCTGCACAACTTAGCGGAGGTATGCGGAAAAGAATTGGCATCGCCAGAGCTTTGGTTTATCAACCGGATTATATTATTTTTGATGAACCCGTTTCGGGATTGGACCCTATCACCTCGCGGGAAATAATGTATTACATCACCCGGATAGTGGAAACTGCTTCCGCTACTTTGATTACTATTACTCACGAATTGAAGGATATTGAAACAATAGCTAATCAGGTGCTGTTTTTAGACAACGGCAAGGTGATTTTCAGCGGTAATGTCAAAGAACTCTATAAAGCGGAAAATCCTTTTGTGAAACAATATTTGCAATGAACATCAGCAATAAATCTACCCTCACTCAATTAGCTTTCTATACTGCTTTAGCAGCCACAATTCACATTGTGGAAGACCTCATAATGCGGATGCTGCCTTTACCTTTTATCAGAGTTGGTTTTTCCAATATTGTTATCCTCTACCTAATCCTTCATCATAAAATTTGGGAGGCATTCGTAGTAAATATCAGTAAAACTCTTTTAAGCGGTATTGTTACACTCACTTTGCTTAGTCCTTCAACAATCTTATCTTTAACTGCGGGAATAACTGCTATCGTAATTATGGTTTTAGTGAGTTGGTTTCATTTGGGTTTGGGTGTTTACGGAATTAGTATTTGTGGAGCTATCGCTCATAATTTGATGCAGTTAATTATGGTTCGCAGCATTCTTATTCATAGCGATAAAGTTTTTGTGTTGACACCAATCCTGCTCTTAATTGCCTTGCTTAGTGGTAGCATAATTGCTTACTTTACATTATATATAGATAGGAAAAGTGAAAACACAGACATTATAAAATTATGAAAACACGCTCTAAAGAAAAGATATATAGCATTCTGAAATACCTGTGGTTTGCATTTTGTGTGCTTACCGGTATTTTTACAGGTGCCTTATGGTTTTATCACGACAGTTTACCTCCCACCAGTGAACTGAGGAATTTTACTATGCGTTCCGGTTCTGAGGTTTATGATCGTAACGGAAAAATGGTCTATCTCTTTGCCTTTGAAAAACGGAAACTGGTTTCCCTGAAAGAACTTCCTCCATATCTGATTGATGCTTTAATAATTACGGAAGATAAACATTTCTATCACCATTTCGGAATTGACCTTTTAGGCAATATGCGTGCTTTGGCAGTTGATATTATGCGGCTGGATTTTTCCCAAGGGGCAAGTACAATCACTCAACAAATGGCACGCAATATGTTTCTTACTTTGGATAAACGGGTTTCCCGCAAGCTAAAAGAAATTATCCTGGCATTAAGGATTGAGCGGGAATTTACTAAAGACGAGATTCTGGAGATTTATTTTAACAAAATCTTTTGGGGAGGGCAACTGCATGGAGTGGAAACAGCTTCTCTGTATTATTTCGGAAAACATGCCCGCGATCTTACTTTAGCTGAATCAGCCGCCTTAATAGGAATGATTCAGCGTCCCAATTATTATAATCCTGCAAAACATCCCGAGCGTTTGATTGAACGACGAAATATGATTTTGGGCAAAATGCTGAAAGCAAAAAAGATTAGCCAGGATGAATACAATCAGGCAGTTGCTTCTAAAATAACAGGTGACCGCAGTTCTATGCAACAATATGCTACAGATTATTACATAGAACACATCCGTTTGTATCTGGAACATAAATATGGCACAGAAAAACTCTTTGAAGGTGGTTTGCGAATTTATACTCCTATGGATTGGGAATTATCTGTGTATGCCGATTCAGTGCTGAATAAATATCTTTCCCGGGTTGAAAAGGGCTATCCTGCTTCTATGCAATACAGTAATGTTTCGCCAAACAGTGTGGATATCAATACCCGCTATTTGCAAGGGGGTTTATTATTGATGGACAACAGCACCGGGCAGGTTTTAGCTATGATTGGAGGTAGAAATTTCGCTCACAGCAAATTCAACCGCATCACTCAAGCAAAGAGACAACCCGGTAGTGCCATAAAACCTACTTATTACACAGCTGCAGTAGAACATGGTTATACTCCAGCCACCGTAATTAACGATGCTCCTATAACTTTAACTGGAGGAAACGGAAAGGATTGGACTCCTCAAAATTTCAGCCGGGTATATTACGGACCTACCAGAATGCGCACTGCCATTACTCATTCTTACAATGTGTGGGCTGTTAAAACTGTTATGGACTTAGGGTTGGATGTGGTAAATGATGCTTTCAGGCGTTTTGGCATTGATGCTAAAGCAGAGGATTTTTCCGTTGCTCTTGGTGCTTATGAAGTTACCCCCATAAACCTGATTTCGGCTTTTACCACTTTTCCAAATAACGGTTTTCGCACAAAACCTGTGTTTATTACTAAAGTGGAAGATATGAACGGTAAGGTTTTGGAACGCAAGAGCTCTGCAAAATATGAAGTCACCTCTCCTCAGGTTGCTTACATAATGACTTCTATGTTGCAATCGGTAGTCAGTTCCGGAACAGGTGCCGCTGCCAGAAATAATTACTATTGGCAGGCAGCAGGAAAAACAGGAACTTCCAGTGACCATCGTGACGCCTGGTTTATCGGTTTTAACAAAAAATACACTTTAGGTATCTGGAATGGCTTTGATAACAATGCTGCCATTTCTGCCAGTGCCAGTTGTGCACCTATTTGGGGTCAAATTATGACTAAGGCAATTCGCAATGATAATAAAGGACGCCTGCCCAAAAGTGATGACCCGCGTTATAGTTTTGAAGTTCCGGAGCATATTGTAACCAGAACAATCAATCCTAAAACCGGATTTGTTTCCGAAACCGGCATTGAAGAATATTTCATTGAAGATAATGTTCCTCCGGCTCGTTCCGATACTTTAAGTTATAACTACCATTCTACCCGTGTGGGCAACCACAATTAACTGGAACCGTAAAAGTGGTTAGTGTTCTTTTTTATATTCTTTGTGCTTTTGTGGCAACCGGTTGCCTTACTTATCTGGTTTTTTGCATTCGTTTTTACTTTGGTTATAAACACTACAAGCCGGTTTTCAATTATCAAAAAAAGACGGTCAGCGTTGTTATTGCTGCTCGTAATGAAGCCAGAAATTTACAGGATTTATTACTGTGTTTATTGAATCAGGATTATCCTTCCGAACTTTATGAAGTTATTCTGGCAGATGACGATTCCGAAGATGAAACAGAAGCAGTGGCAAATAAATATATAGCAGCAGGATTAAACCTGCATTATTTAAAAATAACGGGAAGGGAAAATGTTCTTTCTCCCAAAAAGAAGGCATTGGAAGATGCCGTTTATGCTACTCAAGGGGAAATTATTCTTACTACCGATGCGGATTGCATTGTTCCCGTAACCTGGATTTCTTCTATGGTTTCGCTATTTACAGATGATGTTTCTATGGTTGCGGGTTATTCCAGAACTTTGCTTCCCAGTTGGAAAAAGGCCTCTCTCGTGCAAAAATATGAACATCTGGATTTTGCCTTAACTTATATGGTTTTAGGGGGTGGCTACACAATTGGCAAAAGTTGGGCTTGCATCGGACAAAATTTAGCTTACAGACGCTCCGCTTTTGATGATGTAGATGGTTTTAGCAAGATTAGGCATTTACTTTCTGGCGATGATGTAAACCTATTACAACTAATGAGGAAAAAAGGGCACCGGATAATATTCAATTTTTCCCCTACCAGTTTTGTTTACACGCATCCTGTAAAATCCTGGAAACAGCTAATCAATCAACGCAGTCGTTGGGCTTCCAATATGAAATATCAGCTGAAGTTAAATCCGGAATTCTTTTTCATCCTGTTTTCGCTTGCCTGTTTATATTGGGGTGGTTTATTGATGCTGTTTTTTAATTACAAACTGGCTCTGCTGATTTTTGCCTATCGCATAATTATGGAGAATTTCACTTTCCATTACTCTCATTCCCGTTTTGGCATAACGAAAGCAATGCTCACTTTTTATCCTGTCTGGCTGATTATTCAAAATTTCTTCCTGGTTTTTACAATGGTGCTGGGACAGTTTAATATTTTCGTCTGGCAAGGTAAAAGACCTGATAAAAAAAGGAATAACAATGCAAACCATAATCTTTGATGATGATTCCCGCCCCAATTTTTATCCTTTAACTTTGAATAGAAGTATTGGAGACCTGCGTTGCGGAATTACGAAATTGCGTCAACGCCTGGAAAGTATCTTTCCTGATACGGAAAAGACCTGTGTAATTATTGCAGAAGACCTTGTTCCTCTATACCGGGAACGGCATCCCGATTGGCTAATCAATTCTGAAATTGAGGGAGAAAAAATATATCTAAACTCCCGCATTATACTAAATACAGACGCACTGGAAGCAATGTCTCAGCTTTCTTTCGGTTCCTGTTTATATAACGAACAGGAACTTATTGCGGTAAAAGTGAAGGATGCTTCCATTTTTCCCGATGTAGCTAACCTGAAGAAAATCCCCTGCCGGATAAAACTCTACAATTCCTTGCCGGAACTTATTCAAGATAATGCCCGTTTGCTTAATTGGGATTATCATTTGCATTTTTACGACAGTGATAATTACTTTGAAACCGAACCGGGAGTAACTGTTTTACATCCATATAATGTTTGGATTGGAGAAGGTGCGGAATTTGCCCCCGGAGTTATTTTGGATGCTTCAGAAGGACCCATTGTAATTGATAACGGAGCTCGCATAATGGCTAATGCGGTTCTTTGCGGTCCCGTTTACATCGGCAAAAAATCGCTGATTAAGATTGGGGCAAAAATTTACGGAGGCACTTCTATCGGACCCGTTTGTAAGGTTGGTGGTGAAGTAGAAGGCACAATTTTTCAGGGCTTCAGCAATAAACAGCATGACGGCTTTTTAGGGCATTCTTACATCGGCGAATGGATAAATTTGGGAGCTGATACTAATAATAGTGACCTGAAAAACACTTACAAATCAGTTGCCTATTATTCTTATCCCCAGAAAGCCAAAATTGATTCCGGCAATCAATTTTTAGGTTGTGTAATTGGAGACCACACTAAAACAGGTATCGGGTGCAACATTAATACCGGAACCGTTATTGGTATTGGCTGTAACCTTTATGGTGCGAACTTAATTAAAGATTTTATCCCCGATTTTTCCTGGGGCGAAGCAGATAAATTAGTTAAATACCGTTTCCCCGAATTTTGTGAAACAGCCGTAACCGTTAAACAACGGCGCAAGCTGTTTTTCACCAATACCGAAAAAGAACTCTATAATAAAATATATAATATGAGGATGTAATGCAGGACTATATAGAAGTAATATTTAGAACAGGACGTTTGGGCTATTATCAGAATAATCTGGAGCTTAATATTCAGCCCGAAGACCTGATTGTAGTAGAAGTTGAACGCGGTGACGATATAGCGCAGGTAATTCATTTGGGCGTAAACGAAGAAGAATTGGATGCCCAGGTTTTAGCCGGAAAGAAATTCAGTATCCGACGCCATGCCAATGAAGAAGACCTGGAAAAGATAAAAAACATCAATTATGAAGAAGATAAGGCATCCAAAACCTTTATGGATATTCTGGAGCGTTATCCTTTTGAAATGAAACTGATTGAAACGATTTACCAGTTTGACGGCAATAAATTAACCTTTTTCTTTACTGCCGATGGCAGAATTGATTTCCGCACTTTTGTTCGGGAACTGGCAAATGTATTCAAAACCCGCATTGAATTACATCAAACCACAGGCAGGGATGAAGCAAGACGCTTGGGCGGTTTTGGAATGTGTGGCAAACAATATTGTTGCAGCAGTTTTTTAAAGCATTTCAATCAGGTAACCATTAAGATGGCAAAAGACCAGAATATATCAGGAAATTTAACTAAAATATCCGGTCCCTGCGGTCGTTTGCTTTGCTGCTTGAATTTTGAAGAAGATTTTTATGTAGAAGAAGCAAAGGGCTTTCCCTTGGTTGGCACTTTAGTTCAATACCAAAACACCAAAATGATGGTTTTTCGGCTAAATGTTTTAGGCAGGAAAGTTTTGCTTGCCAATGAGGAAGGCATAATTCAGGAAATTGATCTGGATGAATATAACACTCTGAAAGTTATCAGCGTACCCACAATAGTTGAAGAATGCTAACGAATGTTTTTTCAATGCTGCCTGAAGAGCTGGCAAGAAATATCCTTTCCAGGCAACCCGGAATTCCCGCCTACAGAACTAAGCAGCTACTTTTTTGGCTGTATAAATCCTTTTGCGGTGAACCGGAAAAAATGACCAATCTGCCTGAGGAGTATAAAGCATTCCTGCAAAGCAATTACTCCTTCTTTTTACCTGCCATAGAAAGTAAACTTGTTTCCCGAGATGGCGCAATTAAATACCGTTTAAAATTAGAAGACGGCAAATTGATTGAAAGTGTGCTTATTCCAACGGAAAAGAAAAATACGCTTTGCATTTCCACTCAAGTTGGTTGCGCCCATAATTGCATCTTTTGCTCCACAGGCAAAATGGGGTTTATTCGCAATTTGGAAACGCAGGAAATTATTGGACAGGTTATATTGGCAGAAAAAGAACAAAAAGATTCCGGCAACAACAAGCTTACCAACCTTGTTTTAATGGGAATGGGAGAACCTCTCAATAATCTGCAAAAGGTTTTGGAAGCGCTTAAAATCTTACAAAGCAATGAGGGTCTTTCTTTCAGCCCCAGAAGAATAACCGTTTCCACTTGCGGAATTGTTCCAGGAATTATAGCTTTGGCTGATAGCGGAGTTAAAACCAAACTTGCCCTTTCGCTAAATTCCGCAATTCAAACAAAACGCAATCAATTGATGCCTGTTAGTAAACAATATAACCTTATTCAGCTGAAACAGGCATTGCTCTATTACCTGCGCAAAACCTCCTTCCGGGTTACCCTGGAGTATATTCTTATTCCCGAATTCAATATGAATAATGAAGACCTGACCGCTTTACGCAAATTCACAGGTGACCTCTCCTGCAAAATAAATTTTATTCCTTACAATCCCGGCAGGGGTTCTCGCTTCAGAGCTCCCACGGAAACAGAAATAAAGAATTTTATGAGCAAGGCACAAAACCTGCCTCAGGCAATAACTTTACGCAAAAGCAGAGGAGCCGATATTTTCGGTGCCTGCGGACAACTTACCGATAATAATAGAGGAGAAATATAATGAAAAGCATTCCGGAAATTGCCAAAGAACTTTTTGGCGACAATCATCCCGCTCAATGTGGTGGGGGACATATCATCTGTTTAAATTGTTACAATTGCCATCTTAAAGGTCCCGATAGAATATACAATCCCGAAAAGGGTTTGGCTGCCGTGATAGATGCTACTGTTTTGAAAGCAGAAGCTACCAAAAAAGAAGTAACTGAACTCTGCCACACGGCAAATAATTTTCAGACCGCAGCGGTATGTGTAAATTCTCATTTTATTCCTTTGCTGAAAGAACTCTTACACGAACCGGTTAAAATCTGCACGGTAATCAATTTTCCCTTGGGTGCGGGCGCAAAAAATGCCATCGTAAATGAAGCAAAAGCCGTTTTAGCCCTTGGAGCTGAAGAAGTAGATTTAGTGCAGAACTTAAGTGCTTTTCTCAGTGGTGATTACGATTTGGATTTGCAATGTATTGCGGATACGGCTATATTATGTAAAGAACACAATGCCCTCCTGAAAGTTATTCTGGAGACCTGCTATCTTACCGAAGAACAAATCATCATCAGTTGCCTGCTGGCAAAAAAAGCAGGTGCGGATTTTGTTAAGACCTCAACCGGTTTCGGTTCCGCTGGAGCTACTATTGAAAACATCGCTTTAATGCGCCAAGTGGTAGGACCCAAAATTGGAGTAAAAGCTGCAGGCGGAATTAGAACCAAAGAACAAGCACTGGCTATGCTTGATGTCGGAGCCAATAGAATCGGGGCATCCAGTGTGAATGCTATTTTACAATAAGGAAAATAAAAATGAAAGTAAATATCGCTGGATACAACATAGATAAAGAACTGATTGATAAATTGCAAAGCCCTTTAGCTACTCCGGAATTAATCTCTGCCTCTTATGCCAGAATCAGCCGTAGCAATAAAAGCATTGCCGACCTCAGGAAAGAAGCAATGATGGAATTGGAAAAAGCGAGAAAAACCAATACCGATATTATTTTTTCTATGGGTCACAGCTCCGTTGCGGAGCATTCTGTTTTTAATATTGATCTTATTGGAATTTCCAGAGCGCTTACAGAATTGGTAGAACATAGCAGAATAGCTTCCTTCACGGAAAAATCGCAGCGTTATGTAACTTTTAATAAGGACTATGTTGTTCCCCCTGAATTTGCCAATCGCCCCAAACTGAAACAGCCCTATCAAAAATTGATGGATAAGCTCTTCGCAGAATATGCATTATGCTATCTTGCTTTAAATGAATTCTATAAAGAACAAAAACCGGAGCTTAAACCGCGGGAAAGAGAATGCCTTGCCAAAGAAGATGCCCGCTACATTTTACCTCTTTCCACTAAAACCCAATTAGGTATGACCATCAATGCCCGTTCTCTGGAAAATCTCTTAGCCCATTTAGCCAAAAGTCCCTTAAAAGAAGCAGCGGAACTAAAAGAATTACTTTATTCCAATGTTTGCACTATAGCTCCTTCTCTAATTCGTTACACAGAAATTGATAACTATACCGGCTTTGTAGATTTGGAAAAGGTCGGTTTTACCGGTTTTCTGCAACAGGAATTGCCTTGGGTGAAAGAACTGGATATGGAAAATAAAGTGAAGATTATTAGCACTCCTGCTAATGCCGATGATACAATTTTAACTGCTATCATTTATCAGCAGGGGGAATTGGACTGGAGGGAAACACAAGAAACAGTAGCTCATTTGCCCCGGATAATTAAACAGCAACTCTGGAATCAGGTTTTTAAAAATATAAAGCCCTGGAACAAAGTCCCCCGTGCTTTTGAGACAGTTAATTTCAGTTTTGAACTTACAATGAGCGAAAGTTGCTGGGCTCAATTTAAGCGTCATCGCTATTGCACCGTTTTACGCAAAGCAGGAAGTTCCTTAGCTACCAAAATCCCTCCTGCCATACAAAACATTAAACGCGAAGAGATATGGACAAAACTGAATAATTCCATCATCCGAATGGGCAGCTCTCTACCTGCTAAATTGGCATATCTTACCCCCTATTTTAGAACTAATGCCTCAATTGTTACCGTTTTCGTGAATATGAATTTACGAGAAATATATCATTTTGTCCGCCTGCGTAGCGATGAAAATGCTCAATGGGAAATTAGAGAACTTTCACACTTGATGGCTGCCCAAGTGAAAAAAGCTGCTCCTCAAGCAGCTGCCTTCCTGTGTGGAAAAAGTGAATTAAAAACCTCTTCTGCATTATCCTAACCGCCTTTATACCCAACTTGAGCAATTAGAAAAAATAGGGTTGGCAAATTTTAGCCCCTTAGGGCGACACTAAAATAGCGACGGGTGCGTAAGCCCCTCGGAAAATGCAAGCTACGATAGCTTTTTTCACTTTCCCGGTTCCCTAAAGCCCCTTAGGCCTTTTTTATTCGGAAGAACGACGTCCTCGTCGTTCAAGCACAAGAAGGGATTGACCAGGAGGTCACCATTGCGATGTCGCCCTAAGGGGCTTTCTGGATGCGGGAAAAAGGATAAAAAGATACTGTATCTTACATTTTCCGAGGGGCTTACGCACCCGTCGCTATTTTAGTGTCGCCCTAAGGGGCTTTCAAGCATAGGTAAAAGGCGAAGAGATATTTTTTCCGCATTTTACGAGGGGCTTACGCACCCATCGCTATTATCGTGTCGCCCTGAAGGGCTTTCTGGATGCGGGAAAAGGATAAAAAATACTGTAGCTTACACTAAACGAGGGGCTTACGCCACCATCGCTATTTTAGTGTCGCCCTAAGGGGCTTTTTTATTCGGAAGAACGAAGTCCTCGTCGTTCAAGTATAAGAAGAGGTTTACCAGGAGGTCACCATTACGATGTCGCCCTAAGGGGCTTTCCAGCATAGAGCAAAAGAAGAAAAGTTTGTTTTCCCATTTTCTCTCAAGTGTATCATTTTCGCTTGCCAACTCGTACCATTTTTTATTGCCATCCACACTCAACCCTCTAAACCTTATTTTCCTTTTATGTCTTTTTCAATATGAAATGGATATAAGTTACAAATATAACTGCCTGTTTTCCTTTATCCCTGTATAGCTATCTATGGTATAGATACAGTGATGTTCTTCGGTATTTTGCCCAGTAACACCACGGTATCTCTACCACAAATAGCTAAGGAAGAAGAAGGGAAAATAGTGCTGTTTCCAAAGCCAGAAGGGAATAGCCGAAGGTTGATGTCTTAGTCAACCACCATTATCTTTCTATCTCGTTACTGTATAAATAGTAATAAAGAAATAGCTCGGTTGCAAGGGGAACGACAAGATGTCGTTCGTCCGAACTGAAAAAAGAGTAATAAAGAAATAGCTCGGTTGCAAGGGGAACGACAAGATGTCGTTCGTCCGAACTGAAAAAAGAGTAATAAAGAAATAGCTCGGTTGCAAGGAGAACGACAAGATGTCGTTCTTCCGAACTGAAAAGACCGAGGATGCTGTTTTTTTCCGTAATGTTGATGTCCTTTGTAGATGCATTTGGTATGCAGGGCAAAGATTTTTCTTGTCTTTTTTCAGGATTATAAATAGTCGGTATCAGAAGAATAAGATGATGATAAGGATTTAGAGATTTGCGGAGGAATAGCGTCCTCCGTTTACACGAATTTGCGGAGGAATAGCGTCCTCCGGTTCACAGTAATATAAATAAAAAAAATATAAAGGAAACAGAAATGGAACTCTCTAAACGAGCCCGAGAAATTCAGGCATCACCTATCCGTAAATTGAATCCCTATGCCAATGCTGCCAAAAAAAAGGGAATTAAGGTTTATCATTTAAATATTGGACAGCCCGATCTGCCTACTCCGAAGGAAATGTTAAAAGCATATCACGAATATTCTGATGAGGTTTTAGAATACGGACCTTCTCAAGGCATTGATCTGTATCGTGAAAGTTTAGTGCACTATTACCATAATTTAGGCATTGAATTGAAAGTGGAGGATATCATTGTAACAACCGGGGGAAGCGAAGCTATTACTTTCGCGATGATGGTTGTAGGTGAAGTTGGTGATGAAATAATAGTTCCCGAACCCTTTTATACAAACTATAATGGTTTTGCCACGATGGCAGGAATTAATTTGAAACCGCTAACTACTTATGCTGAAAACGGTTTTGCCTTACCTGCCGATGCCTTAATAGAGGAAAAAATTACTCCTAAAACCAAAGCTATAATGCTTTGCAATCCTGGAAATCCAACTGGAACTGTTTACAGTAGAGAAGAAATATTTCGTATTGCTGCTTTGGCAAAACGCAAAGGTCTATATTTTATTTCCGATGAGGTCTATCGGGAATTTATTTACGACGGTTTAAGCCATACAAGTGTTTTGGAAGTTCCCGGATTTGAGGAAAACGCTATCCTGGTAGATAGTATTTCCAAACGCTACAGTGCTTGTGGAGCCAGAATTGGTTGTATTGTAAGCAGAAACAAAGAAATTATGGCTGCCTTGCTGAAATTTGCCCAGGCGCGTTTATGTCCTCCCACCGTAGATCAATTAGCTGCCAATGCCGGAATTTATTTACCGCCAGAATATTATGAACAAATAAAACAAGAATATCAAGCCCGGAGAGATTTGGTATTTAGCGAACTGGAAAAAATTCCCGGTGTAATTTGTAAGAAACCCGAAGGCGCTTTTTACATTTTTGCCAAACTTCCAGTTGACAATGCAGAGGATTTTATTATCTGGATGCTGAAAGAATTTCAGATTAATAAGGAAACCGTTATGGCTGCTCCCGGAGATGGATTTTATGCCACTAACGGCTTGGGAAAAAATGAATTGCGTTTAGCATACATTCTTTGTAAAGAAGATCTTGCCAAAGCAATGCATATCTTTAAAATTGGTCTTGAGACATATCAAAAGCTGCATTAAACAAAAACAAGACCGCAAATGCTTCCTTTGGGAAACTTAAGATGATAGTTATTTTCCCTCTGCTCTAAGCAGAGAGGCATAAATTGAAATAAAACAGGTAAATAAAGGGATAGCGATATGAAAACAAAGCGGAAAATTTCCCCCTACCTCTATATTCTACCAGCGCTTTTTTTGCTGGTTGCCTTTCGCTTAATACCAATTGTGATGAGCTTTGTGCTCAGCTTTTTTGATTGGTCAATTAGGGGTACCGGTAAATTCATCGGCGTTCTGAATTATGCTAATATGCTGAAAGATAGTGTCTTTTGGCAGTCAATGGGTAATACTTTCTGGCTGGTGATTCTTATCGTCCCTCTAAGTATTATTTTTTCTTTGCTTTTTGCCGTTCTGCTGAATAATATCAAAGCAATTAAGGGTTTATTCCGCACTGTCTATTTTATGCCTTATGTAACTTCCCTGGTGGCTGTTTCAATTGTGTGGAAACTGATGTTCAATGAGCAAACCGGCTTAATAAATACTATAATTGGCTATATCGGTATTGAGCCCCAAAAATGGCTTTCCGAATCCAGAGGCATCTTTGAAATGCTGTTTGCCAAAACAGGAGCTACTTTTCCCCGATTTTTGGGTGGTCCTTCTCAAGCCCTTTTTGCCATAATTATTATGACTATCTGGAAGGGTTTGGGCTATAATACTATTATCTATCTTGCAGGTTTGCAAAATATTTCCAAGGTCTATTATGAAGCGGCGGAAATTGACGGTGCCGGCAAATTTAAACAGTTCTTCAAAATAACCCTGCCTTTGGTCTCCCCCACTACTTTCTATGTGTTATTAATGACTACTATCGTAACTTTTCAAACCTTTTCGCAGGTCTATTTAATGACGGATAAAGGCGGACCATTGAATACCACTAAACTGATTGTGTATTACATTTACGAAAAGGGCTTTGACACTTTGGAAATGGGTTATGCCAGTGCCGTTGCCTTGGCTCTTTTCCTTATTATCCTTACTTTAACGGTTTTCCAGCGACGCCTGGAAAAATATGTGAATTATTAAAGAAGGAGAAAGAAAATGCCGGAACAGATTCGTATGACTATTATCTATGCTGTGTTAATTATCTGCGGTATAGGTATGATTCTTCCCTTTCTTTGGATGCTTTCCACTTCTTTGATGACGCAATCTGAATTTAATAAACAGGAACGTCTTTTCATTCCTAAAGAAACATATTATGAATGGGATAACGGAATGCAAAAGCAGAAAGTTATCTTCGTGCAAAATAAAGGGGAAACAAGCGTTATTCACATTTTGAACAGTGAAGATAAAATTATTGAAGAATATAAAGAAGTCCCTACTGCTCAAGTGAAAAAGATTACTAAAGACCCCAGTTTCCACTGGCAGAATTTTATTACTGCTTTTAATAAAGTGCCTTTTATCACCTATTTTAAGAATACTCTGCTGGTAAGTTTCTTAACTTTAATCGGGGTGCTGATTACTTCTACTCTTGCTGCTTATGCTTTTGCCCGCATGGAATTTTTCGGCAGGGACTTTCTGTTCTATCTGTTTTTAAGTATGATGATGGTTCCGGAGCCAATTTATCTGGTTTCCTCTTATGTTTTGCTGGATAAAATAAATTGGCTGAATACTTATCAGGCGCTAATTATTCCCTGGTCTGTAAATATCTTTACCATCTTTCTTTTCCGCCAGCATTTTAAATCGCTGCCGCAGGAACTTTTTGATGCTGCAGCAATTGACGGCTGCAGCACTTTCGGAATGCTGTGGAGAATAATGCTCCCCCTTTCCAAATCAGTTATTGCCACTGCTTCCATCTTTTCCCTTATTGGAAGCTGGAACAGTTTTATGTGGCCCCTGGTGATGACGGATAGCCCCAATCTGAGAGTATTGCAAGTCGGGCTTAGCTATTTTAACCAGGAAGCATCAACTCAAACAACATTGCTGATGGCTGCTTCCACCTTCAGCATCGTTCCCATTCTGATTCTGTTCTTTATGGCACAAAAACAAATTATTGCCAGTTACGCCAAAGCAGGTCTTAAAGATTAAAGGAGAAAAACAGTGGATGCCAAAGAAATAAGGAAAAAAGCACAATTACAAAAAACCAGAGAAGCACACAGAACTACTCCCGAATATCAAAAACCGGTTCACCACACAATAATTGATGATGAATCCTTACGCCCTCAAAGAGTTGTTCCAGTAAAATTGAATCGCTGGATTGCTTTCGGGGTTTTTCTTGCGGTTCTTGTTGTATATATGCTTACTCAAGCACGCACAATGAGTTTTTGGGATAGCGGAGAATATGCAACCTGCATTAGCATTTTAGGGGTTCCCCATCCCCCGGGAAATCCTTTTTATATCTTACTGGGCAGAGCAATAGTAGCTATTTTTGGTGGTTTTATTCCCCATGCTATGATTGCTGCCTTCATTTCTGCTTTGTTTAGTGCTCTGGCTGTAATGTTTACTTATTTGATAACTATCCAGCTGACCAGTATGCTGAAAGTGAAATCCTGGCAGGCAATTTTCGCAGGCATAATCTCTGCTTTTTATACTGCTTTCTCTTTCACTTTCTGGATGAATGCTGTAGAAGCAGAGGTCTATTCCGGTTTGGTTTTCTTTGTAAATTTGGTTATCTGGCTCACTTTCACCTGGGTGCAAAAAAGCCGGGATTTTTCTCACCAGAATATACTGCTTTTAATTGCCTATCTCTTTTTCCTCGGCTTCTGTGTTCATCAAACCGCGTTACAAGTAGCTCCCGCAATGCTATTTATAGTATGTTACCCGCTTTTAAGGCAGGGCATTAAAAACGGCAGTTTTTTCCCCAAGCTGATTGTGTATTCCATCTTTCTGTTAATTGGCTATTTCTTTTGCGGTGTGATAGGTAAACAGCTGCTGATAGATGATTTGGATAAAATGGGATTTGCTCTTGTAGCCGTTATTATTATGTTTATAGAATTGAGAAAAGTGCTTAATCGCCGAATTTGGCTTTTGGGTATTGCTCTTGTTTTAGTTGGCGTTTCTTCTCATATATATTTAATGGTGCGAGCTGCAGAAAGACCTTTCATCAATGAAGGCAACCCCAGCAACTGGAAAATGTTTCAGGAATATGTGTTAAGAAAGCAATACGGAAATACCAGTTTTGTGCAAAGAAGGGGGAATTTTTTTAAAGACCAGCTAAATTATCACTTTTTACGCTATTTCGGTATGCAATGGTTAAATGAACCGTTCTTCACCAAATTCTTAGGTGTAACTTCCGGTCTGCTAAAGCCCATAGCTAATATTTTCGTCGCTTTTTTGGGTGTAGCGGGTGCCCTGTTACAATTTCGCAAAAATAAACACAGCTTTTGGTATTTCTTCTCCATTATCTTAATTACTACTATTGTAATGGTCTTTGTGATGAATCTTTCCAATGCCGAAGTGCGCGATAGAGATTACTTTTTTGTAGTTGCTTATAATATGTGGGCAATTTGGATGGGAATTGGTGCCTTGGCTTTAGTTACCCTGTGGAAAAGCAAACCCGTAAGAATTGCTTTACTCATTTTGATGTTCCTGGCTCCTTTAAGTAATGTGATTACTCAATACCGCATTCACGATCGTTCCGAAGAATTTATCGCTCTGGATTATGGATTGAATTTCCTTAATTCGGTTGAGGAAAATGCTATTATCTTCACAAATGGAGATAATGACACATTTCCTCTCTGGTATGCTCAAGCGGTTAAAGATCCTTATGCTAAAGAGAATATCTATCCTGCCACAAATGTTTATCCTACCAAGGAAAGTAAAGCCGCAATTGCTAAGGCAACTGACTATAAAAGTAAATGCTTGAAAGGTATTCGTAAAGATGTTACGGTTGCCAATCTTTCACTTTTGAACACTCCCTGGTATATTAGACAGCTAAGAGACCAGGAAGGAGTTTTATTCAGTATCCCTGATAAGCAGTTAGATGAACTGGAACCAAGAAGAATAGAAGAACCCCTGGTTATTCCCGGTCCTCCGGATAATCCTTCTATGGGCTTTACTGTAGATATACCTCCCACTGCTGAATGGAGAGAAAATGAACCTGTTTATCGTATTTCCGATATCGCCGTGATGCAAATTGTGAAAGATAACTACGGCAAACGCCCTATCTATTTTGCTGTAACTTGCGAAAGTTATATCAATTTTAAAGATTATCTGCGCAATGAAGGAATGGTAGGTAGAATTATTTCCACTCCTAATGAAGGTCAGATTAACCCTGAACGCCTTGTCCATAATATAGATGTGGTTTACAATTACCGCTCCATAGACAATGAAAGGGTCTATAAAGACGAGAATATGAAACGCCTCGTAACAAACTACGCTTCGGGATTTTTACGCGCTGCTAATTATTTCGTGGATAAAGAAAACTATCCTGAAGCTTTCAAATATATCCAAAAAGCAAAAAAATTCGTGGAAGAGGAATATAAACTGACCGAATTTTATGCTAACTATTATAGTAAAACAGGCCAGTGGGATAAGCTGGATGAGTTCATAAACCGTAATATCGCAAAAAATCCTGATGGCGTAAATATGTATTTTTACTATATCCTCTCCCATTTGATCTATAACTACCCTGAGAAACTTCCAACCTACATCAAAAAAGGAATGTTAATGTTCCCGCAAGAAGAAAATCTTGCTCAGTTCGCAGTTAGCTACGCCAAGGAATTTAATGACTATAAGGGAGTTCTGCAATTGTTTAATGAAGTCCGTCCCAACCTGAAATATGATATAAGCGGCTATGAAACATATCTTACCGAACCGCAAGCTACTGAAAAAAGAGAGTAGAATATAAATAGATAATCGGATAAACGACATCTTGTCGTTTAAATCCCGGAAAAACGATGTCTTGTCGTTTAAAATCCCGGAAAAACGACATCTTGTCGTTTAACTTGGTTGACCAGGAGGTCAACATTGCAGGTTTTGGTTGACCAGGAGGTCAACCTTGCGGAAAAACGACATCTTGTCGTTTAAAATCCCGGAAAAACGACATCTTGTCGTTTATCTTGGTTGACCGGGAGGTCAACCCTCCAGGTTTTGGTTGACCAGGAGGTCAACCCTCCAGGTTTTGGTTGACCAGGAGGTCAACCCTCCAGGTTTTGGTTGACCAGGAGGTCAACATTACGGAGAAACGATGTCCTCATCGTTTAAAATCCCGGAAAAACGATGTCTTCATCGTTTAAAATCCTGGAAAAACGACATCTTGTCGTTTAAATCCCGGAAAAACGACATCTTGTCGTTTAATATGGTTGACCGGGAGGTCAACCCTCCGTTGGTTTTGGTTGGTCAGGAGGTCAACATTGCAGAAAAAAACCCACTTTCCCGTCATACTATGAGAAAAATAAAGGAAACAGCTAAAATGAGTAAAGAAGGCAAAAGACAAATCCTCAGACATAATATCCAACTACTCTTTTTACTGTTATCTCTGGCTTTTTTTGCCGGGCTTATCTTCTTTGCTTTGCCCTTTACAATTCATAACATTTGCCCTTATGCCATTGTCTGTTTTGGCTTAAGCAAAAACATCCTTATTCAATATCTTGGAAATCCTTTCGCTTTAACAATTGCCTTTAGTTTCTTAATTTTGGTGTTAACGATTTTTTGCGGACGCCTTTTCTGTTCCTTTGTTTGCCCCCTGGGAACTATGCAAGAAATTATCTATGCCCTTTTCAGCAAAAAGAAAAGAAACAGAAAACAAATCCCTCTTTATCAAGAAAGGCGTTTTGCCCCAGTTAAGTATCTTGTATTAATAATAACAATCCTCTTATCTCTTGTCGGTGGAAACTATATCTTTATTCGCTTATGCCCTGTTTATGCTCTTTCTCTTTTGCCCGATATAGCTTTTTGGGGTTTAATCGTTACTCTCTTAATAATTATAGCAGGTATTTTTCTGGAACGCTTCTGGTGTCGTTTCCTCTGTCCTTATGCTGCTTTAATGAATTTGTTTATGCGCTTGGGTCAACTGGTTCATTTTCCCCGCTGCAAAATTCACCGCAATCTGGAACGCTGTAACGATTGCCAAATCTGTTCTCTATCCTGTCCGATGAATATTAACATTACGGAAGAAGAATATGTGCAAAACCCGAATTGTATTCTTTGTTTTAAGTGTGCGGAAAAATGTCCTAAACCCGAAACCCTCAAAGGCAAGATGGATAAATAAATGAGAACCATTTTACAAATATTGGTATTACTGCTTTTGGGAAGCATTCTTTTATTCCTGTTCTATAGTGCTTTCCTGCCTTCAAAAGCTGTTCCTGTAAACTCAATTAAAAAAATTGTTCCTGAACCGGATAGCACAAAAGAGAAATCTTCTGTTCTAAAACCCCAATCCAATACTGCAAAAGCAGAAACTGCCTCTGCTAATCAATATCAAAATAAGAAGAAGATAGATGACCTGCCAGAGGAGAAAAGACCTGAAACACCTGAACCTGCAAAAACAACAACGCCCTCCCCTAAAACAACTTACCGAATAAATCCAGACCTGTGTATTGGCTGTAAACTCTGTCTCCGCTATTGCCCTCAAGGAGCTATTTCCCTGAAAAACGGTAAAGCCGTAATTGATACTACAAAATGCAATGCCTGTGGAATCTGCTCTGAAGGCAATAAGAAAAACTTTTCAGGTTGCCCGGTTGGAGCGGTGTTTTATTAAAAGTGCGGGAGTGATGGAGTTCAAAGTGCAGGGGTTTAAAGTGCGGGAGTTCAAAGTGCGGGAGTTCATAGTTCTTAGTACGGGAGTTCTTAGTGCCGGAGTTCAAAGTGCCGGAGTTCTTAGTGCCGGAGTTCAAAGTGCGGGAGTTCTTAGTTCAAAGTTAGTTCTTTTTCGGTAGCTTCGGTGTTCTCGGTGGCTAATTATAATAAATCCTGTAAATCCCAATAATCCTGTTCATCCCAGACCTATTAAATCTGCGTAATCTGCGTAATCTGCGTGAGATTTCTTCTGAGTAAAAAAAATAACTTGCCAAGATCCTTGTTCAAATTATAATGTCTTTATGATGAGAAATTCCAAAATGATGTTTAAATAACTTAATTCCGTAGGAGGAAAAAAGAAAAAGTTACTTTTCGTATTTACACTAACCATACTGACCATTAGTATGGCTTGGGCACAAACAGCATTTACTGCTACTTATACTTTTACTGGTACGACTGGTCATGTAGAAAAGTTTTCGTATAATGGAACTCTTTACGATGGAATTTCTATGGGAACTATTGATAAAGTAGGTGTTACGAGTTCTTCAAGCACTGGAAACTTTAGAGCTACTGGATGGCCCCTTGGAGCTATAAGTGGTAGTGACACTTTTACAGGTTCTGTAGATACTGGTAAGTATTTTGGTTTCACTATTACTGCGGCATCTGGTTATAAATTTACTGTTTCAACGATTACATTTGGAATTGGTAGAAGTGCAACAGGAACCAGACAATGCCAGTGGAGAGGTAGTTATGATAATTATGGATCAATATTGGATAATTATACAACTTTGAACACAAATTTAAACAATTCTTCTGGTGTATTAACAAATCCTGATACAAATTCATCTTGGACAGGAAATATTATAACACTTGGTTCTGATTATGCAAATATTACAACCAATTGTGGTTTTAGATTATATCTATATAATTCTGAAGCTACAGGTGGTACAGCTGGTTTACAAGGACCAATAACTATTACTGGAACTTTTGAATTATCAGGTGGAAACCCAACAGTTGCAACTCCTAATATATCCCCTTCCACGAATACTTTTTATTCTGCATTTAATGCTACAATTTCCTGTACAACAGAGGGAGCAACTATTTATTATACTACCGATGGTTCTGATCCGGATGAAACAGCTACAGAATATACAGAACCTATTTATATTGAAGATACCACAACTCTAAAAGCAATTGCCTATGCCGAAGGTTATGATCCAAGTGCTATTGCCACAGCGGTTTATACATTTCCTGAGATAACTGAGGTAGCTGATATTGCCACTTTGAGAAATCAACCTGTCGGTTCTAATGTTTATCGTTTAACTGGCGAAGCGATTCTTACTTTTCAGCAGAGTTTATCTTATCATCCCAAATGGATTCAAGATGCAACTGCTGCTATTTATATTTATGATACTGCGGGAAAAATAACTACTGCTTATAATATGGGAGATGGAATAACCGGTTTACTGGGAACTCTTTCTACTTATAACAGTTTACTGGAATTTGTTCCTGTAGCTGATCCCGGACCTGCTTCCTCAACAGGAAATGTAATTATCCCAGAAGAAAGAACTCTTGCCAGTTTAACCAGTGCAGATCAATCCAAGCTGATTAAGGTTTATAATGTAACTTTAGGTTCTACGGGTAACTTTTCTTCAGGTACCCAGAGTATTCCTGTTACGCAAGGTGAAACAACTTTAACTTTAAGAACTTTAACTTCCACTGATTATAACGGAGAACCAATTCCTCAAACCCCTCAAAATATAACTTGCCTGGTAGGACAATATAATGCCGATATTCAAATTACTCCCCGTTTTTTAGCTGATTTTGAAGAAGCTTTTGACTTTCTTGAAGATACTCCCACACCTATAAACGGCTTGACTGTTACTATCTCTGGAGGTAATGCTAATGTTGGTAGTGGTCCAATACCTCCTATTCCAAATCAGAATGTTAATTTCACTCCTTTATCTTTTGTTTTGGATAACAGCATAGCAAATTGGACAATTACCATTCAACCAGGTGCAGCTTACGGTGCTTATTATCAGAATGGAAGCTGGCATACAGTTACTGGTACTACAGAACAGATTATCTTCAATATCACTTTTGCTAAAGGAAAAGGTTCAGAAGAAATACCTATAGTTTTAGGAGAACAGGATCCTACTTTGCCGGTAGAATTGAGCAGTTTTACCGCTGTTCTTACCTCCGATATGTATGTGCTGATTAAATGGATAGCGGAATCCGAGACCAATCATTCCGGTTACAACATTTTACGAGCCGAAAAGAAAGACCTTGCTACTGCTCAAAGAATAAATGCTCAGATAATTGACGAGGGAGTAGAAGCAGGAACTCAGATCAGCTATTCTTACACCGATTTTGAGGCATACACCAATATGGTATATTATTACTGGCTGGAAAGTGTTTCTCTGGATGGAGTCAGTTCTTACTATGGTCCTTCCATTGTTACTATTGGCGACCCCAATCAGGAACCGCGTCCTCCAGAAGTTTTAATGGCTACCAAACTGCTAAATGCATATCCTAATCCTTTCAATCCCAATACTAATATTCGTTATTCACTTAAGGATGCAGGAAAAGTAAGGATTGATATATATAATATGAAGGGACAGGTTATCCAAACCTTAACTGCTGAACATAATATCCCTGGTTTTTATCAGCTTGCCTGGGATGGTTGTGATGCAAACGGTAAACCTGTTGCCAGTGGAATTTATATGTATCGGATGACCAGTGGAAATTATAGCAGTGCCAAAAAGATGGTTCTGGCAAAATAAGTTAACTGGTTAACAAGAGAGTTTGAAAGTCGGAGCTTCTTAATTAGCTCCGACTTTTTTTCGGAAAATTAGTGCAGGGGTTCAAAGTGCGGGAGTGCGGGAGTTCAAAGTGCAGGAGTTCAAAGTTCTTAGTGCAGGAGTTCTTAGTTCAAAGTTAGTTCTTTTTCGGTGGCTTCGGTGTTCTCGGTGGCTAATTATAATAAATCCTGTAAATCCCTATAATCCTGTTCATCCCATACCTATTTAAATCTGCGTAATCTGCGTAATCTGCGTGAAAATAAATCTGTAAAATCTGTGAGAGGAATTCACAATTCCGCTTGACAAAATAGTAACTCCCTATTTTCATAAACTTCAGTTGCTGAAACCCACTTTTCCAAAAATGTATTTCAGTGCTATAACTCTTTAGTTATAAATAAGATATTGACTTAAGAATATAGAGGTTTTGAGATGTTTTCGTCTATCCGCAAAAGAAACGGTTCAATCGTTGTTTTCGATCAACAAAAAATAGCCAAAGCAATTGAAAGTGCTGGACTTGCCACAGGTGAATTCGGAAAAGATATTGCTGCGGTTTTAACTTTGCGAGTACTTAATTTAGCACAGCAGGTTATTCCGGATGAAATTCCCGAAGTGGAGAAGATTCAGGATATTGTAGAGGAGGTTTTGCTTGCCTCACCTTATAAAAAGACCGCCAAATCCTATATTATTTATCGTGATCAGCATTCACGGATAAGAGAACTTGTTTCCAAAGCCAGTGTGGATTTGATAGATCAATATTTGGAAAAACTGGATTGGCAGGTGAATGAAAATTCCAATATGGCATACTCGCTGCAGGGATTGAATAACTACATAGCTTCGGAAGTAAGTAAGACCTATTGGCTGAATAAAATTTATCCTCCGGAAATTCGGGAAGCACATTTAAGCGGAGATTTGCATATTCACGATTTGGGTCAGCTTTCTGTTTATTGTGTAGGTTGGGATTTGATGGATTTGCTTTTAACCGGTTTTTGCGGAGCGGAAGGCAAAGTGGAAAGCACTCCTGCTAAGCATTTTAGAAGTGCTTTGGGGCAGATTGTTAATTTCTTTTATACTTTGCAGGGTGAAGCTGCAGGGGCACAGGCATTTTCCAGTTTTGACACTCTTTTAGCTCCTTTTATATATTACGACGGGCTTAACTACACAGAAGTAAAACAGGCGCTGCAGGAATTTGTTTTCAACATCAATGTTCCAACGCGGGTCGGTTTTCAAACCCCTTTCACCAATATCACTTTAGATTTAAAGCCCCATCAGCTCTACAAAGATCAGGCAGCTATCATTGGGGGCAAACCAAAAAATAAGACCTACGGAGATTTTCAGGCAGAAATGGACATTTTGAACAAAGCATTTCTGGAAGTAATGATTGAAGGCGATGCTAAAGGACGCGTTTTCACTTTTCCCATTCCGACCTATAATATCACCAAGGATTTTGAATGGGATAACCCCAATCTGAATTATTTATGGGAAGCAACTGCCAAATATGGCATTCCTTATTTTTCCAATTTTGTAAATTCTGATATGGACCCCAAAGATGCGCGCAGTATGTGTTGTCGTTTACGTTTGGATACCCGTAAACTGGAAACCAGAGGGGGAGGGCTTTTCGGAGCTAATCCTTTAACCGGTTCCATTGGAGTAGTAACTATTAATTTACCTCGCATTGGGTATCTGGCAAAAACGGAAGAGGAATTTTTCTCTCTCTTGGAGGAGCGTTTGCTGCTGGCTAAAAAATCCCTGGAAATAAAACGCAAGGTTCTGGAAAATTTTACGGAAGGCGGACTTTATCCCTATACCAAGTTCTATTTAAAAAGCATATTTGAACGCTTTCAGCAATACTGGAAAAACCATTTTTCCACCATCGGCATTATTGGAATGAATGAAGCAATGCAAAACTTTATGAATGAAAACTTAGGAACAAAAAAAGCACAAGCATTTGCCCTAAAAATTATGGATTACCTGCGTAAACGGTTGCTGGAATTTCAAGCAGAAACACAGAATAACTATAATCTGGAAGCAACTCCTGCTGAAGGAACAAGCTATCGTTTGGCTCTTTTAGATAAAAAACAATTCCCCGGTATTATCTGTGCCAATTGTGATGACGATTCCCCTTTTTATACTAACAGCAGTCAGCTGCCGGTAAACTTTTCGGATGATATTTTTGAGGTTTTGGATTTGCAGGATGAGCTCCAAACCAAATATACCGGCGGAACGGTTTTACATATCTTTGGCGGAGAAAGAGTTGAATATGGACAAAGTATCAAAGCACTGATAAAAACCGTCTGTGAAGGTTACCGTTTACCATATTTCACTTTTTCACCCACCTTCAGTATTTGTCCAATCCATGGCTATTTGGATGGCGAACAGCCAATTTGTCCTGTCTGCCAAACAAAGACAGAGGTCTTTTCCAGAATTGTTGGCTATTTGCGTCCTGTTTCTCAATGGAACGAAGGCAAAAAAGCAGAATTTAAACTGAGGACAAATTTTGACCTGCACAAGCAGCAGAAAAAAGAAAGTTCCTCAATAGCTAAAAGTCACATTGTATAGGACTTAATAATGAACATCGGTGGATTACAAAAATTCTCTCTGTTGGATTATCCGGGCAAATTAGCTGCCATTATTTTCACGCAGGGCTGCAATTTTCGCTGTCCCTATTGCCACAATCCTGAACTTGTTGATCCGCAAAGATATAGTCCCTTATTAGATACAGAAATGGTTCTGCGTTTTCTCTATAAAAGGCATAAGAAACTTTCCGCAGTAGTAATTAGCGGAGGTGAACCAACTTTACAGGAAGACCTTGTTCCTTTTCTAAAGTTGCTAAAGGCAATGCATTACAAAGTTAAATTGGATACTAACGGCTCCTGTCCTGAGGTTTTACAGGAAATTGTTAATCAGAACCTGGTGGACTATTTTGCAATGGATATTAAAGCCCCCATAAAGCTATATAAAGTTATTACCAGAGCGGAGTTAGAACCAGGGATAATAGAAAAAAGTATGGATCTTATTCGCCAATCGGGTGTTGATTATGAATTTCGCACTACCTTTTTTGATTTGCTTTTAAGTACGGACGATTTAGCTTCTATGCAGAATTTATTAAAGCAGGGAGATAGATTCATCATTCAGCAATGTCATTATAGCAAAACCCTGGAAGGAATAAGAAAAGAAGATATTTTAGCCGGTTCTTTTCCTTTCGGTGAAAATCCTGCTTGCCAATCCCTAATCAATTGGGGTTCAGAACATAGCGTTAAAATATCCTTGCGCTGCTTATGATAGTGAATATTGAACACCTTCTGCCTTTCGTGGAAAAACCATCCCGCTATATAGACCACGAAATAAATGCCTGCCGAAAGGATTTTTCTGCTTATCCGGTCCATTTTGCTTTTGCATTCCCTGATACTTATGAATTGGGGATTTCCCATTTAGGCATAAAAATACTCTATTCCATTATCAATCAATTGGATTACGCTATGGCAGACAGGGTTTATCTACCCTGGATTGATTTAATAGAACTTATGCGGGAAGAGAAATTAAATCTCTTCTGTTGGGAAAGCAGAAAGGAAATTAAGGACTTTGACATTTTAGGGATAACCCTGCAAAGTGAACTTAATTACACTAATGTGCTGGAAATTATAGACCTTTGCGGAATTGATATACATAGCTTAAAACGGAACGAAACAGACCCGATAATTTTAGCAGGTGGACCCTGTGCCGTAAATCCTTTACCTTTAGCCCCTTTTATAGATGTGTTTTTTATTGGGGAAGCGGAAGAAGGTATTCTGCAAATTGCCCAAATTCTGAAAAACGAAAAGAACCGTTCTGAACGCCTCAAACAAATTGCCCAGCTTGATTCCTGCTATGTTCCTTCTTTACGTAATGGCGCTGACTTGATAAAAAGTCGTAAATATACTGCTTTTCACACATCAGAAGTACAACATAGTCCCCAAATACTTTCCTGGCAGCTGGCAACTCATAATCGCTATGTATCTGAAATTATGAGAGGTTGCACCAGGGGCTGCCGATTTTGTTTTGCCGGTTATTTTTATCGACCAGTGCGTGAACGCGAACCGAAAGACATTATTACAAATATCTTGAAAGAAATTAAAGAAAGCGGTTGGGACGAAGTTGGCTTGCTATCTCTTTCCAGTAGCGATTATTCCTGCATTCCAGAACTTCTGCAAGAACTGCTGGAAAGGATAGATACCCAAAAAACCCATATTGCTCTTCCCTCTTTAAGAGTGGACACTTTGGACAGGGAACTTGTGCACTCGCTTAAAATTTTAGGCAGAGAGGGCTTAACTATAGCTCCGGAAGCCGGCTCACAGCGTTTACGCCAAGTGATAAATAAAAAATTGAGCGAAGAACAAATCCTTACCGGAATTGAAACTGCCTTACAGCTTGGCTGGCAAAAGATTAAGCTCTATTTTATGTTAGGATTGCCCACAGAAACAGATGCAGATATTGAAGCAATTATTGCTCTTATCCATAAAATTCACAAAGCTGGAAATAGAAAACTGCAAATAAATGTAACTCTATCTCCTTTTGTTCCCAAACCTTTTACTCCTTTTCAATGGTGTGCAATGCAGGACTCGGCAACTTTGCTGAAAAACGCGTTGCGGATTAAAAACGCTTTTGCCAAAGCCAGAAATATCAAAATCCACTATCATACTATTGAAAATTCCCTTTTGGAAGCACTAATTAGCAGGGGGGACATAAAAATTGCCGAAGTTATTGAAATTGCATGGAAAAAGGGGGCTCGTTTTGACGGCTGGAAAGAATGCTTCAATTTTTCCTGCTGGCAGGAGGCAATAACAGAATGTAACATCACATTAGATAGTTATTTGGGCTCTCGTAATCCGGAAGATAATTTACCCTGGGATTTTATCTCCCTGGGCATAGATAAAAGCTTTCTGCTTGCAGAACAAAAGAAAGCGTTAACAGGAATTCAAACACCCGATTGCAGAGAAATATGTTCTTCCTGCGGCATCTGCAATAAAGAAGTTAAAACTACAACCGCAGTCGGTATTTCCTTAAAAACCGATCAGTTACGGCAGGAAAAGAAAAACCCTGCTCCCCGGGAAGAACAATTCAGATATCGGGTTTATTATCAAAAAACGGGACTTTTACGCTTTATTGCTCATCTGGATTGGATGCGAATGCTTTTTCGCAGAATATCTTTATTAGACCTGCAAACTGTTTTTACACAGGGGTTTAATCCTCATCCGAAGGTTTCTTTATGTCCACCTTTGGCAGTGGGAATTGAGGGCTTGGCAGAATATTTTGACCTTTCTTTCTATCAACCCTATCCCGTAGAATTGATTTTACAGGAATTTAATAAAACCAAAATTCCCGATTTTACCGTAACTAATGTAGAGCACTTAAAAACAAAAACTATTCCTCCCAAATTTGAAGTGCTGGGTATCTCCTTTCCTGAAGATCTAAATAAGGATATCAAAGATAAAATTATCTTCTTCAACCATAGTAAAATATTTACTTACACAAAAGGCATTCCTCCCAAAGTGAAAAACTATAACCTGAAAGAGATTATCGTTTCTCTAAAACAAAACGGCAACGAACTGATTCTGGAAAAATTACTGGAAAGCCCTTCCGTATTTGATCTTCTGTCTGCTTTGTTAAATATGGAAAAAACAGCGCTCTTTCAGCAAAAAATATACCGTTACGGCTTCAAGTGAAGACAGGAGCCCTTTTCATCTATTTTAATTGATCTTTTATAGAGCGCAAAAGACACCTAATAACAACAAATAAATGAGAGCGGGAATAAAACAAAATGCACAGTGGAAAAATAATTGATGTAAAATGCCGTTGCGGATATCTTCTTTTCCGTTATTACAAAGCAGGAAAAGGACGCCTAATCAAATGCATCATTAGTAGATTAACGGACGACTTTGTAGGACTTCAATGTGCTGAAACATTTTCCCGACCCAAATGCCCAAAATGCGGTAAAGAATTAGGAATTATTATGATGATTCAGGGAGAGCCGGCATTAAAATTAAACCAGGGCACGATTGAGACAATCCGTCTGTAATATACATTTCATATTGAAAAGACATAAAAGGAGAATAAGGTTGAGAAGGTTGAAAAGGTTGAGAGGGTTGAGAAGGTTGAGAAGGTTGAGAGGGTTGAGATACCTCAAAGCCCTTTAGGGCGACATCGCAATGGTGACGTCCTCGTCGTCCAAGCACAAGAAGGAATTGACCAGAAGGTCACCATTGCAATGTTACCCTTAGGAGCTTTCAGCTTTCAGGATACAGGAAAAATGATAAAAAATATTGTAGCTTGCACTAAACGAGGGGCTTACGCCACCATCGCTATTTTTGTGTCGCCCTTAGGGGCTTTTTTTTATTCGGAAGGACGACGTCCTCGTCGTCCAAGCACAAGAAGGAATTGACCAGGAGGTCACCATTGCGATGTTACCCTTAGGGGCTTTTGGCAGAGGGCAGAGAGCAAAGGGTTTATCAGCCATTTTTGTATCTCAACCCTCTAAACCTTCTCAACCTTCTAAACCCTACTTTACGAGGGGCTTACGCCTCCATCGCTATTATTGTGTCGCCCTAAGGGGCTTTTGGCAGAGGGCAAAGAGCTTAGGGCGAAGAGTTTGTTTTCCCATTTTTTTCAAGTGTATCACTTTTCGCTTGCCAAATCGTACCATTTTTTATTGCCATCCACAGTATTTCAACCTTCTAAACCTTATTGTCTTTTTGCTTGCCCTTACAACATCTCCCTTTTTTTACTTTCTATTCCAATTCCAGCGTTAACTGATCTAAGTAATTATTAATCCTCCTATTACATAGCTCTACATAAGCGGGTTCAATTTCATAACCAATAAAATAGCGGTTTGATTTTAAAGAAGATATTGCAGTTGTTCCACTACCCATAAAGGGATCGAGAATTATATCATTCTGGAAAGAATATAATTGTATTAACCGGTAAGGAAGTTCTTCAGGAAAAGGTGCCGGATGTCCAATTTTTCTTGCTGATTCAGCTTTCATAACCCATACTGATTTTGTCCATTCAATAAAATCCTCTTTGCGGATAGTGCTTTGTTTATCTTTCTTAGTTCTATAATAATCTCCTTTGGAAAAGACCAAAATATATTCGTGAATATCCCTTAAAGTAGGATTTGCAGCACTCATCCAACTTCCCCAGGCAGTAGATGGACTGGCACTTGCTGCCTTATTCCAAATTATTTCTCCTCGCATATTAAACCCGATGTTTATCATCATTTGGGAGATATAATCAGATAATGGAATATATGGTTTCCTGCCAACATTAGCTACATTAATACAAGCTCTTCCCCCATTTACTAAAACCCTGTATGTTTCCCTGAAGGAATTTTCTAACAATTCCAGATATTGCCCTAAAGATAAATTCTGATCATAGTCCTTGCTAACATTATAGGGAGGAGAAGTAATCATTAAATGAACAGAATTATCAGGAATTTCCTGCATATTTTCTGCAGAACCTGAAACAACTTTATTCAAATATTCTTCGGGGAAAGGATTTTCTGTTTTATCTATCACATTTTTTGTCTGTATCTCTTCATATAGTTTAGAGTTATAAAACTTGGAAGAGTCGTGATTTATCCTTCCTTTTGAACCAAATGAACTTGTTGATGTTCCTGTTTTCTTGTTCATAATTCGCCTTTAAGAAGTTCAATGAATTTTTCTGCCTTAGCAGTATTGGTTTTTTCTTTTGCCGCTATACTTATGCATTTGCCAATTTGGGGCTTGCTTAACATAGTAGAGATAAAATAATACTCGTTTGTTACAAGCTTTTCGCAATCTTTACTGATACCAGCTATATTGTTATATGTTTTAAATCCCAGCAGGGGTGAGTTCTTTATATAATCATCAGCATCTGACGGGTAAGGATTTAAAGACCAAAAACCTTGAACCACACCGGCAGATTTAAGATAATCTACTTTACTAAGATATGTAGAAGTAATTGGACTATTTCCAATTATAATTATAGGAATTTTATTGGCACTAAAACTGGAAACGCGTATATTAATTGCCTTCCCGATAGCTTTCAACATAGAATCCGATCTCAATAGAGAAGGATTTCCTTTATGAGTTCTAAAATCACCCAAAACTTTTATTTCCTTCTTACCGTTATATATATAATTCCAAACAATGCTCATCTTAATCTCAAAGATTAGCTTTATAGCTTCAGCATTCTGATATTTCTTCTCATTTGTGCAAAAAGCCAAATCAGCAGATGAATTTTTAGTTAATCCTAATTCCTCACAAACAACACCATTTACAGCATACAAATTCATTTTTCGGGCTATGGGAGCAAATAAATCTCTACACCATTTCTCAGTATAAAATCCAATTAGCGCATTTCTGCTTTGTAATGTTTGATTTCTTGAATTCAGGACTTTCGGTATATAAGCATAGTAAACATCATCCAATTTATAAAAGAGTTTATCTGGCAATACAGTTTTCAGGTAACTGATAAAAAACATTTTTTCAGCATCAGTTGACCATAGTTCCGAAATCTTCTCCATTAAACTTACTCCTGCTATTTTTTCAGTTGTTTCTTGATATTTAATCTCTCCCTTTTTGTCAAGCAAAGTTAGCTCCTTGCTATCTTTTATACCTGAAATTGGGTTTCCGCACTTTAAGTCAGGAGTCATAATATTCAAAAATAACTCTATCCGTTTTTCAAATTCGTGTGTAAGTGAGGACTCATACCTGCAGAATGGCTAATAAAAAATGGAAAATGGAAAATGGAAAATTGAAAATGAAAAATTAGAAAATAAAAATCTGTGTCATCAGTGTAATCTGTGAGAGATATAAATCAGGTGTATTCCTGCTTAATTATCTGTGGTAGAGCTACGGTGGCATTGCTCGGTAAATTCCCCAGAGGCACCACGGTATCTGCACCACAAGTTACTAAGCAAGAAATAATTTTGCTTCCTAAAATGACGGAGTTATCCACTTTTTTTTCAACTGCATTTTTGAAGTTCAAACCTGATTATTAAAACACTTTCTAACTCCGCAAAATCTTGTTCAGCCCTCCGCTGTTATCAATTAGGATATGTATAATCTATATAATTGGGGAGAGATACATATTTTAATTGACACCATCCCTTCATAATTTATCCTAACTAAAAATGAAATGAGGTGAAAAATGCGTGAATATCAAATTACCATAATCATTATAACTGCTCTCCTATTTTCAGCTTACTTCCCTCAAAAAAACCAACGCCACAAATGCAGAAAACGAAAACCTCAATTATACGGGGAGTAAATTTCATAACAACGATATTTGGGGTGGAGCAATGAATCTTGCCTGGAATGAACTGTTAGAAAGTTTTACAGGTGAACCTATTACATTTGATATGGAATAAATTAGACAGCCCAATTAGCATAATAAAACAAAATAGAACGACGCGGAATAAAATATGAATGACATTATTATCAATGCCTTGGAAGATACTTTAACGCAACTCAATGAACTGCCTGAACTAAAAAAGGACTTGGACAAAAGACCTCTTTCCCATCCGGTAAAAATTTTAGCCATTGGAAAAAGCGCTTTCCCAATGGCTAAGGTCTGTGTAGATACACTAAATAAAAGGAAAATAAATTATTCCGGTTATCTACTTACAAAATATGGAAAGGTATCTGAAATAATACCCGATTTAATTGTTAGAAAGGCGGGTCATCCTGTTCCCGATAAAAATACGATCAAACATAGCCGGGAAATTCTATCCTGGCTGGAAGGACTTCCGGAAAATGATGAACTGATAATCCTGATTAGCGGTGGTGGAAGTTCTCTGTTTGAAGTGCCGGTTGACGGCTTTACTTTAGAGGACTTGATTCATTTTAATAAGAACCTGCTGCAAAGTGGATTAAGTATTAAAGAAATAAATTATGAACGCGCCCAAAAGTCAAAAGTAAAAGCCGGAAAAGCACTTGACCATATAAAAGCTAAAATAATATACTGTTACGCTCTTTCCGATGTCCCCAATAAGGAACCAAATATTATTGCCTCCGGCTGTTTTTTCCCTGCTAATTCCCAAAAAATAGATGAAAATCATTATCGGGCAAAACTGAAAAATGGCAAGCAAGAACTATCCTATTCTATTATAGGCGATAACTTCTCTCTCCGCTATCAGTTAGCTAAAGCACTAACTGCTCCGGTTGAGGTGCAGACCCGTTATTTTACTGAAAATGCAGAAAATGTAGCGAACTCGTTGACTAATTTTGCTTTTTCTGCAAACAAAAAAGGTATCTATATCTTTGGTGGAGAAGCATCTGTGCAAGTTACCGGAAAAGGAAAAGGTGGAAGGTGCACACATCTTGCTCTTTTAATGGCAAAAAAAATCGCCGGCAAAAAGCATATTACTTTTTATGCTCTTGCCGGCGATGGAAATGATAATCTGGAAAATGTATCCGGTGCCTGGGTTAATCAAAACACAGCCAACCAACTGCAGGAAAAGGGAATAGATATATCTTCCGCCCTTAAAAACTGCGATTCCTATACAGCTCTAAAAGCAATTGACGCTATTATTCCTTCCTGGTCTTATCCCCTTAATTTAAATGATATCTACCTTCTGCAAATATCCTAATCTCAGCAGATTATAACTCTCAGAGATTTCACGGATTACACAGATAAAATAGGTAAGGGATGAACAGGATTTTAAGGATTTAGGGATTATAACTCTCACAGATTTCACGGATTTCACAGATAAAATTGGTAAGGGATGAACAGGATTTTAAGGATATTAGGGATTATAACTCTCACAGATTTCACGGATTACACAGATAAAATAGGTAAGGGATGAACAGGATTTTAAGGATATTAGGGATTATAACTCTCACAGATTTCACGGATTACACAGATAAAATCGGTAAGGGATGAACAGGATTTTAAGGATATTAGTGATTATGACTAAAAAAAGAAACAACTGGGTGATGATTTAATGCTTAATTGAAATGGGATTACTTCTTAATTGGGTAAAAACTTGAAATCAGACATAAAACATTTCTTAATCTCTACAAATCCCCCCACACAGCTAAATTTCTTTCCAATTTCATTTTATATATCTAATCCTAATCAACTCCAAAATCCTATCCATCCCCAACCTATTTTATCTGTGTGAACTTATTTTTTTTTCTTCACAAGTATAAAAATCAATCCTCTAAATCCTATAATCCTAAAATCCTCGTTTCTAAAAAAAATCCTAAAATCCTCGTTTCTAAAAAAAACATCCCTAAAATCCCTGTTCACCCCTTACCTATTTTATCTGTGAAATCTGTGTAATCTGTGAGAGACCTACTTTATAATCGCTACTTTTCTTAGATAATTTCTTCCCCTACACCTCATCCTGATAGCATAAATCCCTGAACTACAGCCAGTTCCTTTTTCATCACAACCATCCCAGAGATATTTGTAGTTCCCTTTTTCACTATGTGCAAATGTCTTGCCTAACACCTTCTGCCCCTTAATGTTATAAATAGCTAATTCCATTGAACCGGCACTTTCCATTGCATAATTGATAGTGGTGCAGGGATTGAAAGGATTGGGAAAAATGCTTCTTATTCCTTCTCGTAAAGGTATTTCTGAACCTGAATTTGTTCCCGGAAAATCATACCGGCAAATAGATGGACCAAAAAAATTTTCGTTCCCTTGATAATCTATACATTGCAACCAGTAATGATAATTGCCTGCCTCATTTACACTTGCATCTGTAAAAACATATAGCTGCATGGAAGAAGTATTTGTTGCTGTAATTATTGGAGAAATAAGATCCGCAGTGGCAACATCATCCTCATTGTTTCTATAAATATAATACCCTAAAAGATTTGCTTCCGATTGCGTTACCCACATCAGTTTAATCCTGTTCGGATAATCCAATTCTGCCCTGAAATTGGAAAACTCCACCGGTAAAGTATCTTCTGAAGTTATAAGTTGGATAGAATTTTCGGATGTGTTTGTGGTGTTATAACTTGTTGCAATTCCAGAACCATTAACTTCAAGTACCTTAGCATAATATACTGAGGAAGATGATAAACCGGAAACAGTTACAGAATTTCCAGGGCCATTATAAACAACTTGCTGACCTTTACTGCAAAAATAAGGATTCGCTTCCGGATCAGATCCATCTTCGGGAGCTATAATATTGCTATTTGTGCTCAGAATTACAATTCTTTTACTCCCGTTACCAACAGCCCAAGTTAAATCACAAGAATTTGAAGTTACTGTTTGGTTGCTAAGAAATGATGCCTGAGTAGAAGGACTTGAACAAAGCTCATTAGAATAGACAATATTATCAATAAAGCAGTTAGCCACATTATTTTGGCTCCCTTCTCCATAAAACATAAACGAATCTATGTTTTTATTATTGACTAAGTTAGCTTTAGACAAAATATGTTGCTTCCCGTTAATCCAAAGATGTAATTTATTTTTATATATATTGTATGAACCAGCGCCATTGCGATAATAAGTTTTATAATCAGTATAATTATAGTTATTGCACCAAATTTCTATAATATTGTTTGTTCCTTTTTTGAGGCATGCATTATTTACAATATAAGAGTTAGAACTGCCCGATAAATATCCCACGGTTAAAGTATCAGCATCACTAAAAGTAAATGATAATACCGTAAAAGCTTCATCTCTATTAATAGTTCCATTATTAGAAAAAGAACCACCGTTACCCAAAATCAAATAAAAAGCTCCGGAATTAGCAGTATTTCCACCTGCAGAATCGCCAAACAGGATATTAAATCTGGTATAAAATAATAAAGTTGCAGAAAAATCATAAATAGATACTTTAGCCATATCGCCCGTGGAAGGAGCTACAATTCTAAGTTCCGATCCTGTGCCAAAATTATTAAGACCAGGATTTTCCAGATTAAGGATGCCATCAACACCTGCCCTAACATAATCCTCTCCTGATACGGGTTGAGGTAAAAAATTATTGCAATTATTAGTTGTGGAAGTGTAAGATCCTGTAGTTGTCCCAAAATCATAAGTCCAGGTTGTTGCCCAAAGAAGAGTATTTATCCATAAAAATCCGCAAGCGATAACTGCTAACTTTTTCATCTTTATTCCTTAATATGTGTATCTTACTACGATACCTATCAATACTGCCAACCAGCATCATTTTCTGATCCATACTAATTCTGTCAAGCAAAATTTTTTTCCTATTGGTGTAACTGTTACTATCTTTGCCTTTACAATAGGTTTAGTAATCCACGAAACCAATAACGCTAAAACAAGGATTTAAGGTTAGGATTTATGGAACAAGGATTATATGGTTAGGATTTATGGAACAAGGATTATAGGGATAGGTTTTATGAAACAAGGATTTAAGGATTTTAGGATTTAGAGGAAAAAATATAAGAAAGAATATCGGTATAGAACAAAAGAATATTTCATTAAAAGCAAAAAAACAAAATAACTTCAATTCAATTCTAAGTCCATCCCTCAAAATCCTTTAATCCCAAAACCTTGTACCCCATTCTAAAACCTTAATCCTCTAAATCCTTTAATCCTTAAATCCTTGTTTCAATACATAAAATCCTAATCCTCTAAATCCTTTAATCCCAAAACCTTGTACCCCATTCTAAAACCTTAATCCTCAAAATCCTAAAATCCTTAAATCCTTGTTTCAGCTTCTTAAAATCCCAACTATAAAATCCTTGTTTCTACAATTATACTCAGCTGTTGTTTTTATTCTTCCCTATAAACGATAGATCTCTTCTTTTGTATTGTAAGCTTGTATTCCCGAAGTTTATCAATAATCCCGTCTCGGAATTAGAAAGCTTTAGATAATTGATTAGTTGGCTGATGTGGACGGGAATAATATTTTCAACTGCTTTCAGCTCCACAATAATAGAATCATAGCAATAAAAATCCACCTTATATGTCTTTTTTAGTTTAAACCCTTTATATTGCAATGAAAATTCCTTTTCTCTCGTGTAAGGTATATTACAAAGCGCAAATTCTTTTTCCAGTGCTTCGGCATAAACAGCTTCCAGAAATCCATTACCTAAATTATTATATACCTCTAAGCAAGCTCCAATAATCGTTTCTGTCTTTTCAGCATTAACCATATTACATCCTTTTCAACCTAAAATCCTTGTTTTTAAAATGCTAATCCTCTAAATCCTGAAATCCTTAAATCCTCGTTTCAATTACCTATAATCCTTGTCTCAACTTCCTAAAATCCTAATTTGACCGGGCTCCCCTAACCAAAATATTCCACACACTTTTCCAGAAATACACCCAGTCCGTCTTAAACGGTTTTTCCATTTTTTTCATTATATATCTTCTTTCCGATTCCACAATTTCTTCAAAGCTTTTAGGCATATCTGCATAGAAGGGAGGAATTAAGCCCGGTTTCAATTTTATCCTAAGTTCCTGCATTTCTTTGGGATAGAGATAAAAATAGTGATCGCTCAAAGCGCGGACTCCCACTAAAGACAGATCGCCTTCAATAAAATTAATAAGTTGGGGTAATTCATCCAACCACATCTTGCGGAATACTTTACCCCAGGAAGTAACTCTAAAATCATTTGAAAATTTACCCCCTTCTTGCAAAGCATTGGTCTGATACACATAGTCCTGCAGGTATTCACTATAGGGATGCATCGTCCGCAACTTCTTTAGATATATTGTTTTACCGTCCTTGCCTTTGCGTTTCAAACGAATCAGAGGACCGTAAGTAGGATTGGGATCAGTGCGAGGTGCCTTGGTCTTTTTCAGGATAAAATACATCATATCGTCAATTTCGCGTTTATGAATCAGCTCAAAACCGCAAAAATAGAAGCGTCCAAGCATTTCCGTTTCTGCAATGGCTCTATTTTTACCTTTCGTTATGGCAAAATACCAACCCTGCAAAATTGGCAATTTAGGAAAAACGCGCCTAAAAATAAAATCGATCCCATACAGGATCGATCCAAGATAAGGTGTCCAACGCTTATAAAAAAGATTATGCCTCTCTGAGATGGTTTGTCCTTTACAGACAAAGACACCTCCCTCAATCAGTAATTCGTTAACCCGGATAAAATAGTAGTTCAGCCGGCGTAAGTCATTTATTTTATGTAGATTGATAAAAATCTGGCGACTGCTTTTCGCTTCGTTTTGAATATTAAAATAGTCCTCCGAATTGAGAATTAAGGCACTGTTTTTATTAAACTTTCCCAAATCCAGATAGTCATTTAGGAACTCAAATAATTTCGGTTGCTCCGCTAAATATTGCTGCCAGAGAGGAATAAGAATTGAATCGGAATCAATATTTTCACTACAATGTAAATGATAGGGCTCGTTACTGATAATTGGAACAGCATTGGCAGAATCCAGAAAAAACTTCGGACTCTGTAAATTCTCCATTGCCTGGGAATGAGTTACCAAATTAGTAGAAGCATAACTCTCATTCTCCTTCTGAAAACGAAAGGCATAAAAAACACCAGGGAAAAAAAACAACTCCAAAACAAAGGAAATGGATATCGTCCCGAAAACTATGTAGCGGGAATAATAGAACTTCCCGAAAAGATACATCAGACCAAAGAGAAACGCAATTGCTATCAAATTACATTTGAAGATGCGTTTTACATAATCCGCTCCGCCCCTAATTGTTTTAACACTGTATTTCCTACCCCAAAGCCCTGAGCCAAGCCAAATAAGAGCAAAAGGAATAAAACTACGATAATAGGTTAGAATTATTCTTTTGGTGCCAGGACGCACTTTGGCAGCAAATAAAAATGCAAATACAATGATCACTAAATCAAGGGTAAGCAGAATATACTTTGCTATCTTATACTTCATATTTTTCTCTCACGCAGATTACACTTTATATAATAGGTCTGGGATGAACAGGATTTAAGTGATTTTAAGGATTATAATCTGATTATTTCCTTAATTAGGAATTAAAAAGATAGACATGCCGTAATATAAAAAATGAAATTTGAATAGAGCACAATGGGAGATAATTATAGAGTTAGAAAGATTTTAAATTATTGTGAAAGGTTTTGCGCCTGATTTCAGGTTTTTTCCCAAAATTTAGAAGTAATCCTACTTCTATATTAGTAGCTTTTAAATAATTTTGTAATTGCAGAATATTTTCAGGAACTAAGTTAGCACTTGCTTTCAATTCAATAATAACTTTATCTTCAACAATAATATCAGCAAAATACTCTCCTACAGATACACCATTATAGTTAACTTTTATAGGATATTGAGAAATTGCCTTCAGACCATTTTTATTAAGCTCTATCAGCATAGCATTCTCATAGACCTTTTCCAGAAATCCATAACCAAGATTAGTATAAACTTTATAGAAACAGGCAATAATTCTATCTGTTATCTCTTTGTGCAGCATATCAATTTGGTTTATACTTCGTTTCTTAACATTCTCCACATATTCACCCTTTCAATTACTTATATTATAAATCTTTTATCTCCTTAATCCCTAAAATCCTGTTCATCCCCTACCTATTTAAAAAAATCTACGGTGCGACGCAGACCCTCTTTGAAATCCACCTTCACTTCATACCCCAGCACTTCTTTCGCCTTTTCTATCCCTGCCAATGAATGTTTCACATCTCCTGCTCTCTCTTTTTCAAAAACCGGTTCAATCTCCTTCCCCAAAATCTCATTCAACATCTTTACTAAATCCACTAAAGTATAACTCTCCCCGCAGGCGATATTGATCACTTCTCCAGCTGCTTTTTCTGCAGTACATGCCTGAATATTTGCCCAAACATTATTTTCCACATAAGTAAAATCCCGGGATTGGCTTCCATCCCCATAAATAACAGGTCTTTTATTCTGCATCATCAATTTTATGAATTTGGGTATAACAGCACTATATTGTGAAGTAGGATCCTGATTGGGTCCAAACACATTAAAATACCTTAGCGAGACAGTTTCCAATCCATATAATTGATAAAAAATCTGACAATACCGCTCCTGCGTATATTTTGTTAAAGCATAAGGCGACATCGGATTAACAGGCATTGTTTCCACTTTGGGTAAAGATTGGCTATTGCCATAAATGGAAGATGACGATGCACAAATCACCCTTTTTACTTCAAATTCCTTAGCTGCCTCCAAAATGTTCAGCATTCCCAAAATATTCACATCATTAGTAGTGATGGGATCATTTATGGAACGCGGAACGGAAGGTAAAGCACCCTGATGAAGAATATAATCCACTCCTTTAACAGCAGAACGGACAATATGAAAACTTCTTAAATCCCCTTCTATCAATGTCAACTTCGGGTCTTTCAGCAAAGGCAGGATATTTTCCCTTTTGCCGGTAGCAAAATTATCCAGCACCCGAACTTCCTGATGTTGTTTTAATAACTCTTTCACTATGTTGGAACCGATAAACCCGGCTCCCCCTGTAACTAAATACTTCATTTTCTATCCTCTCACAGATTACACGGCTCTCACAGATTCCACTGATAACACAGATATAAATTTATAATAATGAAGAAATGTCACCATTTGCAATACGAATAATGTTTTTACTTAAGTTTGTGGTATTAAAGTTGATCAAGAGACCTAAGGGCTTATTTGCTAATTTCAGATAAGTGTGCAATTGTTTCTTATGAGCATCTGTTAATATTTCCACTGATTTGAGTTCTAAAACAAGAATATCTTCAATAAGCATATCCATTCTATATCCCAAACCTAAATCTTGCCCTTTATAAAGAACATTAATTGGAACTTGAGTTTTATATTCCATACCCAACTTAACAAATTCAAAAGCTAAAGCTGCTTCATAAGCACTTTCTAACAAACCGGGACCTAATATATTATAAACCTCAAAAACAGCACCCCGCACTTTGTATGTTATATCATTTAATCTCATTACAAACCCTTATCTGTGAAATCTGTGTAATCTGTGAGAGACATCATCTGCGGAATCTGCGTGAAATTCTATTGAATACCTGCTCCCGCTACAGGACCATTTTTATATGGCACATAGTTTACAATAGAAGTTACACCATAATTAAGCTCTAAGCCAAGATCATTAAAATCAATTATCAATTCATCAATTTCTGTAGTTGATGTAGTATTCCAAAAATTATTCTTAAAATCCAATGGATAAGGTAAACCATCCGGATATATATAAGATGCCCCCGATTCCATAACATATTGCGAAGCATAAAAATTGTTGTTATTTGCTTTAGTCCAACCATTACTCACTGTGTTCCATGAATGATGAGAATGGTAGGTTTGAATACATACATTTGCTTTAATGGAATTATATGAAATATTAAGATTGGATTGGCCTGTATTTACAATGCCTATACCCACATTATCTATCAGGTTGTGAGAGAATTCACAAGTTGATTCCCAGGAATTAATAAACTCCCGTGAACCACTGATAAAAGCATTATTACTAACGACAGCGTTTTTTACTATCTCGTGTTTCAAGGAAATATAGTTATTATAGAAGATATTATCTTGAACATTACAACCGTTAACAGTATAATTACTAATAGCTACCGCATCCTGAGATTTATTGTCCATAATAATAGAATTGCTTATTTCCAAGTTGTTCACCTGCACAGAAGTGATTCCAAAAACACAATCTCTCACCAATAAATGATGCAAAGTCGTTTCATTGCTTCTAATGCTTATTCCATTATTTTGATTGGTAATACAAATATTATTGATTGTTCCTGTAGTTCCCAAATAAACAATTCCTTCCCCGTTTAAAATCTCTGCACCTGCTGAGGAATAAATTCCAGAATATGAAGTTATATAAGCAAAATCATCCCCTTCGGGAAAGGAACAATTCCCATAGATAGTTATCTTTTTACTCGGTGCAATAAGGATTTTAGCATCTTGAGCAAAATTAAGAGTTGAAGTAGGTAGCGCGGTTACATCATTTTCTACAATATAACAATGGTTTTGTAAAAAATTGTAGTTTCCCTCAATTGTAGCTGGAACTATTGTTTCCGGATATAGGGTAAGATCAGCTTTCTGAATGTTATTCGTCGAAATTTCCTGGGCATTTAATTCTATATCAAAAAGATAGTTATATCCCCAACCTTCTTTCAGATATGTTATGATGTATTTCCCATATACAACTTCCGGAAAGCTAAAAAAACCATTATTATTAGTAACAACCGTAAATAAAGGTGTCCTTTCTCTATGATCAAATATATGCTTATCCTTAAGTGGAAAAGCAAGCTGAGGATATTGCTTATTTATTTCTTTTAATTTTTCCGGAACTATATCAGTAGAATATAACATAACCGTAATTCCAGAATAATCTGTTTGACCATCTAAAATGATAACCCCGGAAATAACACCCTTTTGTATCTTAGTATTACTATCACAGCTACATAATAATATAGCAACTAAAGAAATTAAGGCAATAAAACAAAATCTTATTTTCATTATAGTACTTAATCTGTGAAATCTGTGTAATCTGTGAGAGTTATCATCTGTGTAATCTGTGAGAGACCAATCTTTTTACCTGGTTCTTAACATTTTGCCACACCAATTCTTTCCCCCATTTCATAAAATCATCATTCCATCTTTGTGGATGCGTGTTAAGCATTATCTGGTTTGGCAATTCCTTTTTAAGGATCAGTTCTATAAGCTGATCAGAATTTTTTATTTCATAGTGAAAAGGACTTACCACCTTATCTCTAATATTTGATTCTTCACTATTCCAACTTCTTCCAGTATCAGTTAAATAAAGAACTTTAGAGTAGTCAATATCAAAATATGGCTCTCCTATGATTCCATAATCATAATAATGAAATTTCTTCCACAGTTCTCTATTATCATATTTAGACATCGGGCTTCCATGCATACAAATAGTTTCAATCTTAGCCACTTTTTTAAATTTATCCAGATTTTGAATAAATATCTCTAATGCCTTATTAACCTCGCCTTTAGCTTGATCCATAACCTCATAATGATAACCAATTTCATGACCCATCTGTTGAATAGCTCTAATTACACTTGGTTTGAAGGAAACAGGTACACTTCTGAAAAAATAAGAAGCATTTAGCCCTTTATCCTTTTCTATTTTTGCAAAATTAAGAGAGTTTAATGGCAGTTTATCTACATCATGCCTTAGAATAACAACTCTATCAAGGGGCTGCTTTAAAAAATCTCTAAATGCCTTAAATTCATATCCCGCATCTTTAAAAGCATCTAACAATTCGCTATACTTTCTGACTGTAAAATCTCTAATCAAAATAAAGCCACCGAAATTACCGAAAAATAGTTTAATGGACAATTCTCTTGAATTCTAATTTTGCCTCATTGCCAAAGTTTAAGATATATCCAACTTTAAGCCCTGTAGCACTTAGATAATTTATTATTTGTGCTGAATGCATGGAATGAATTATATTACACGCCTTAAGCTCCAGTATAATTTTACTTTCTACAATAATATCAGCAACATAATCTCCAACAATCTGATCTCTATAAAAAACTTGTATAGGAACTTGAGAAACATAACTAATACCTTGATATTTAAATTCTACACATAAAGCTCGTTCATATAGTTTTTCCAAATATCCTGAACCAAGCTCTTTGTGAACAGCAATTGCACAACCAATAATTCTATCACTCAGCTCTTTCTCATATATCATAACTTTTTACCTTCTCCTGCCTTTCTTTGAAAATTATATGACTTTCTCAGTGCCCTCAGTGTTCTCAGTGGTTATATTTTTTCGGTGTCTTCAGTGTTCTCGGTGGCTATAATCTCTTTTCGGTATCTTCGGTGCTCTCGGTGGCTAATAAGAATAAACAATATACATAATATAGCACCAAAGAGGTTAGCCATCATATCCATCGGATTAAATGTCCTATAAGGTATTATTATCTGTAGCAATTCAACCCCAATAGCTGAAACAAATACAATCCCACAAAACTTCAAAACCTCATAACTCTTATACCAACGAACATTCTTTATCTTCCCGAATACCCATATCCATGCAAAAGCCAAAAATGTTAAGGAATGCACTACATAATCCAGCCGAAAAATAAACCTTTTAGCTGTTAGATCCCTATTTAATTCATTGCCCAAAGGCACAACATTTATCACCAAAACCACTATCAACCATCCCCAAAATAACCATTTTATGCTCTTCATTATGTTTCGTTCTTCTATCATAATCCTATCTTTTTCTCAGTGTCCTCAGTGTTCTCTGTGCCCTCAGTGGTTGCATTCTCAGTGTTCTCTGTGTCCTCTGTGTTCTCAGTGGTTGCATTTAATATAACCCACTCCACTGCTTATGCAATTTTGCGGTTCCCAAAATTATTTTTAAAACTCGCATAGAAAAGTTATCAATCTCATATTCCGGGCATATTTTTGTGTAATTTGCACCTTCTTCTATAGCAACTCTAATTGCATCAAGTACTATTTCAGGATCAAAACCGGATAAAATTATCGTCCCGGCATCTATTGCTTCTGGACGTTCCATTGAATTCCTGATTGTTATTGCAGGAAATTTAAGGATTGCACTTTCTTCACTAATCGTTCCACTATCGGAAATAACACAGGTAGAGTTAATTTGCAAGTAGTTATAGTCAGTAAAACTGAATGGCTTTAGAAATTGGATTAAGGAATTAAATTTGAAACCAGCTAAATTTTCTAACCGTTTACGGGTTCTGGGATGGGTGCTAACAATTACTGGATAATTATATTGCTCTGCAAGAGTATTTAGGACAATGCTTATTTTCTTCAAATTATCAGGATAATCTACATTTTCCTCTCTATGGACAGAGATGAGAAAATATTTTTGGGGTTCCAGTTTTAAGGTTTCTAAAATATTTGATCGTTTAATTTTAGGTAAATAATGTTGTAAGACCTCAAACATAGGAGAACCAGTTAAATAAATTCTTCTATGAGTTAGCCCTTCAGATAAAAGATGTCTTCTTGAATTCTCGGTATAGACCAAATTGAAATCCGCTATATGATCAATCATTCTCCGGTTGATTTCTTCCGGCACATTGTTATCAAAACTTCTATTACCTGCTTCCAAATGATAGATGGGAATATGTTTTCGTTTAGCCATAATAGCAGATATAGAAGCATTAGTGTCTCCAAGAATAACCATTGCATCCGGTTTTTCCTTATCCAGAATTTCTTCAATTTTAATCAGCGTTTCACCTAAAACAGTTCCCAAACTGGTTGTATTCACATTAAGATAATATTCAGGTTGCCGAAGCTCTAAATCCTCAAAGAAAATCTGATTCAGTTCATAATCATAATTTTGACCCGTGTGCACTAAGATATGGTTGGTGTATTTATCCAGTAAAGGAATTACACAGGATAACCGGATTATTTCAGGCCTTGTGCCAACAACTGTGATCACTTTAAGCATAATTTATTTCACGCAGATTTCGCAGATAAAAACGCGGATTACGCAGATTATATTTTTATAATTTATCATAAGGAATCATTAAGTCCATTTACTTTATAGATAATGCTTCTGTTGATGTCCGAAGTTTTAAAATTAACAAGGATACAAAGTTTTAAATTAATTAGTTTTAAATAGGTTAAAAGCTGTTTGTGATGAACAGGAGCAAAATTGTCAACAGTTTTTGATTCTATAATCACTTTCTCTTCAACTAGTAAATCCATTTAAAAGGCAGCACTCATATCAATTCATTAATAAATAATATTAATAGAAACCTGAGATTTAACCTCTAATCTCCATTTTTTTAATTTTATAGCTTAATGCATTCTTATAGACAGATTCAAAAAAATCGGACCCAGTTTATTATACATATCATAAATAGCACCTCTTATCTGGTAGGCAATTTCATTTTCACTTATATCTAATCTTTTCCATTACTAAGTTCAATCACATAAATAGTATTTGTTTGAATTATTATTAAATCCAATCTGCGGAATCCGCGTTTTTTATCAGCGTAATCTGCGGGAAACAAACTCTGCGAAATCTGCGGGAAAAAATCACACCGGCTCATAGTAAGTATCAGGGTCATCCGGATCATAGAATTCATTAATCCAGAACATAGTCAGTAATTCCGTATACCCAATGTTAGTAATATTATGTGTATACCAAATAGGCATATCTACATAAGCAGGTTCATCCCCATTTAGGATATATTCAATAATTTCGTCGGTTCCATATTTCCGCAATTTAATAGATGCTTTTCCTTGTATCACTGCAAATCTTTCTACTTTTCTGGTATGGAAATGATTGCCTCTTGTAATTCCTGGAAGAGTTGTAGAAAAAGAAACTTGCCCAGTGGACATAAACTTCATTGTTTCTACATAGATACCTCTATCATCTGAATGTTTATGGTATTTCACCGGAAAATGCTCTTTAGGTAAATAAGATCTGAAAGTATTAAATAAGCACACTTCAAACCAATCGGTCAAATCAGGAAAAATCCACTTCACAACATAGGTCTCATAATAGGCCTTTAGTTTATCCAATAATTCTGAAACCTTATACTTTGCCCTATATTCAACTTCCAAAACTCTTGGTAGTACCCATTTCTTCGTGTTATCAGTGTTATCAGTGTTCTCAGTGCTCTCAGTGCTCTCAGTGTCCTCAGTGCTCTCAGTGGTTACATTCTCAGTGCCCTCAGTGTCCTCAGTGTCCTCAGTGTCCTCAGTGTTTTCAGTGTCCTCAGTGTTTTCAGTGTTTGCATAATCTGCGGGAAACAAATCAAGAATCACCTTCACCAAATCTCCCACATAGATCAATTTAAGTTCATTATCCACTTCAATCTTGGGTTCTTGCTTATTACATATTTGATAAGAAAATGTAGAAATCACCGAATTATAGAATGGCTTCCCAAAAGGTCCAAACACATTAGGAATAATTAAACCGGTAAATTTTGCATTGTTTCTTTCTGCCCATTGATTAAATAATTCTCTGCCCTCTCTTTTAGAGCGTCCATATAAATTATCCAGTTCTTCCTGAAGCGATGAACTCATAATTACATAAGGTTTGCTATTAGTCCGTTCCATTGCATCAATTAGTTTCTGCACCAATTCTATATTTGTTTTATATAGCACATCAGGATCATTATGCCTATTCATTGCTGCCAGATGGATTATCACATCACACTTGTTAACAAAGGCATCCAGTGCTTCGTCTGATTGAAAATATTCATCCTGAAAGGGAATTCTGATATATTTATCCGGATGCAAGCTGAGAGTGTTGTATAAATGGGTACCAATGAACCCTGCTTGACCAGTTATCCCAACTTTCAACATATTGTCACCACTGAGAGCACTGAGAACACTGAGGACACTGAGGACACTGAGAGCACAGAGAACTTATACAACTTTGCGTACATATTCTAGTTTACCTGAACTGCCAAAATTAATAACATAACCGATTTTAATACCTGAAGCATATAGATATTGAATCAATTGAGCTTCATGAACTGGAATAATCTTTGAACAAGCTTTCAATTCAAGTATAACTTTATTTTCAACTATCATATCCATCTTATAGTCACCAATTAATATATTCTTATAATGAACTTGTACTGGCACCTGAGATTCAACTTTTAAACCATTTTCCGCTAATTCAACTAATAAAGCTCTTTCATATAGTTTTTCCATATAACCAGAACCAAGGACTTTATGTACCTGTATAGCACAACCAATAATCTTATAACTTAATTCCTTTTCGTAAATCTCATTAACCATATCTTATTCTCTCTTTAATCTCTTCACTTCAGTGTCCTCAGTGCCTTCAGTGCTCTCAGTGTCCTCAGTGGTTTCTAAGCTCTTCCTGTATATATTTCAGGGTCAGCAATTTCTCTTTCACCTCTTCCACATTCAGCCGATAGGTATTTTCCGATGTATATTCCCCCACTTCTACCACCTTGGCTTCCCCATTGCTAAAATATTTATCATAATTCAGATCTCTAATATCGGCAGGTATCCTATAATAACCTGGCAAGTCAATAGCTTTTGCCATTTCTTCTCTATTCACTAATGTCTCATGTTTCTTTTCCCCATGCCTGGTGCCAATTATCTTTATCTCTGTTTTTGCTTCAAAAAGTTCTATAAGTGCCTGAGCCAGATCTTTAATTGTAGAGGCAGGTGATTTTTGCACAAAGATATCACCCTGCACTCCATTTTGATATGCATAAATAACAAGTTCAACCGCTTCTTCCAAGGACATTAAATAACGGGTCATTTCCGGGTCTGTAATAGTAATCGGTTTTCCTGCTTTTATTTGGTCAACAAATAGTGGTATAACAGAACCTCTGGAAGCCATCACATTTCCATACCTTGTTCCGCATAGAACTGTTCCATTTTCCGGTTGCTGTCTGGAATAAGCAATCATCACCTTTTCCATCAATGCTTTAGACATTCCCATAGCATTTATAGGATAAACAGCTTTATCTGTAGAAAGAACTATTAACTTTTTTGCATTATTGGCAATGGCAGCTCTGATTACATTTTCTGCACCCAAAACATTGGTTTTAACCGCCTGAACCGGAAAGAACTCACAGGAAGGTACCTGTTTTAATGCCGCAGCATGAAAAACATAATCCACACCCACCATAGCATTAGCCACACTGTCATAATCCCTTACATCCCCAATATGAAATTTGATTTTGGGGTTATTATACAATTTTCGCATATCGTCCTGTTTTTTTTCGTCCCGACTGAAAATGCGAATCTCTTTCACATCGGTATTCAAAAATCTCTGCAAAACAGCATTCCCGAAAGAACCGGTTCCGCCTGTAATAATAATTACTTTATCCTTAAACATAACTTTTCCTTAATCTCTATTGAATTATCTATTTATTTCAGCTTAAAACTAATGGCATATAAGTAACTTTTAATTTTTCTTTTCGCCTTCATCTTTCCTTTTATCTCCATAATCTTCTCTAACTTTTATTTTCTCAGTGCTTTCCGTAGCTTCCGTGTCCTCAGTGCATTAAGTGTCCTCTGTGTCCTCTGTGTTCTTAGTGGTTAAATTATTTGAATCTTCCAAAATCAAAATCCTTTACTTTAACCTCTTTCACAGATTCAGGATAGTTCTCAATAAACCAAACCCAAAAAGCAGTTACATCAATTTTATCCTCTAACATTCTATTCCTTTTTATGCTCCATTTAGCTTTTGAATCAGGATCTTTCAGGACTATTTCTATTGCCTCTAACATCCAATCAAATTGCCTTGGTAAAAAACCATAGGTTAATCCATATCTTTTCTCTTCTTCTTCAAGAAGAGATATTCTTCCTGCAAATGTATTACATCTAAAAGAAGGAACGCCTAATACAGCTGCCTCTGAACTCATTGTTTGACTATCAGATACAAACATCTGAGAATATGCAAGAAAACTATGCATTTCATAAGGTTCAATTGGAATTCTATATCGTTCAAATTCAGGATCAATCTCCTTTTCAGTAGTAATAAACACTTTACCATATTGTTCTAATAATTTTATCAATTTCCGTTTTTGGTTTAAATTCATTCCCCCTTCGTGAATATCATGATGTGCTTTAAATGCATTAAACCTTAAGATATAATACTTATCATCTATAGACAAACCATATTTTGTTAAGACCTCTATATTGGGAGTAAATCTTTTAGGATGTAGATAAGCAAGCTCATGAGTTCCTGGATAGTAAATAACATTTTTTAACTTTTCATACTTCAATACATCAGGAGATAATATACAATCTGCAAAAGGAGTAACATATTTTTCCGTAAAGGGTTGAACAGCTTGATCATCATCGTCAAAAAAAACTGATTCACAATTTGTGATTTTTGATGAATGAACAGCTATAAAAGAAACTCCTATTGCTAATGTAATATCCTTATTTCTTATTAAATTGGCTACTTTTTTTACATGCTTAACATGCTTAAATATTTTTTCTGTTATTCCGTCTCCTTTATCTCCAAGTTCAATGAAGGGTATTTTATAATGAATTAATAATGCTGTTATACTTTTTACTGATTTACAAGTTACATATACTATGTGCTTATGCTGTATCAATTCCGAATAGAGATTCTTGAAATAATGCACATGAGCTGGATGATCAATATCTATTAATATTCTCATTCAATCACCCCAATAATAGATTTTTTTGCATATACTTGTTGTTTTAGATCTATATTAATTTTGGCTTCAATTGGTAGAAAAACATCCACTTGACTACCAAATCTAATCATTCCTATCCATTGGCCTTGTTTTACATATTGACCCTCTTGAACATAAGAATCTATTCTTCTGACCCTTCTGGAGGCAATTAGAACAACCCCTACTTTGTATTTATCGTTAGATATAATAAAAGTATGCCTTTCATTTTCAATTATAGAGATATATTCTTTTAACGAATGAAATGTACCTGATATATGTTTTGATAAAACAATTCTACCTTCTATAGGGCTACAGTTCTTATGAACATCAAAGGGGGTCATATTAATTCCTATTTGCCAACAGGGTTTTTTAATCAAACTAGTTTGAGTGATTTCTTCTAACTCAGATATTTTCCCATTCTTTATAGAGATGAACTGCTGTTCTTGGTCGATTTTATTAATGTATATAATATTGCCATCCGCAGGAGAGACAATTTCATTTTCTTTAGCAATTAATTTTCTATTTGGTGACCTCCAAAACCTTATTTGAATTCCCAAATATGCAAAAATAGGCAAACTGATTGTCGATATTATTATAGCCCAAATCGGATATACATATAAAACTATAGCTACTAATATCCCTACAATAGCAACAATAAGATTATCAATAAAAAAGAGCTTAACTCTCATATGGGTAATATGACGAATGCATATATACATAATGGTGCTTGCCATAACAATATAACATATTAATATATATATCAAAGCCGTCTCCATTTCTATCTTCTTGTTTTATATAAATAAGGCAAATGTAATAATTGCATAAAAAATGGCTTAGGATCCTTAAGATTAGCAACGGCATTTATCCGCCTATATTTTTGTGGTTTAACATATAATCCTTTAGATTTATAATTCAAAATAGTAGGTATATCAGTTATAATATCCTGCCACGATGCCTTATTACATTCCTTACTTTCAATAGCTTTACCTGTATAATAATAAGATATAACACTTTTAAGCAATGGAACACCTGCAACTTGAGTAATTAAATGCCATTTCCAGAATCTTGGATTTACTTCCAAAAATTTATATTCATTTGATCTTTTATCATACTTAAATTCTATTTCGCAAACACCAGTAAATTTAATTTCATCAATAATCTGGATTGCATATTGTAATAATATTGGTATATTGACAGTTTCAGCATAGGTAGTGGCATTCCCAAAAAGTGGGGGATGTTGTCTTTTTCTTCGAGCTACAATATAATTATAAATCTTTCCTTCAACACTAAATAAGCCAACGGAATATTGGTTTTCACTCGATCCCGGAACAATCTCCTGAATCATTAATTCCTCAGCTTTTATTTGTCTGATAGCTTTTTGATATTTATTTTTTAATTCATCGTATTGATTACATACTAAAACCTTAGAACCAAAGAAATTGTAAAAATCCTTCATGATTGCCGGTTTTATTATACAGGGAAACATAATTAGAGAATGCAAACTTTCTACTTCTTCAAGCGATTTTGGATAATAAGTTTTAGGAATAGGAATACCAAGTTTATCAACCCAGGGGTATGTCTTACATTTATTAAAAAAAACCGATACTATTTCCCATCTGTCAGTCAATAGATTAAAATATTGGATTAAATTAGCATAATTTTTACTAATTATACGTACATAATAATCATCTGTTGGTATAATTAGCCATTTGTAATATTTTTCATCTTTAGCAAGGTTTAATAAATAGCTAAGAATTGAATTATAAGGAACCACATAAGATGATTGACAATATTTAGAATATTTTGCAATGTTAAAATGGACATAATCTATTACAATGGACATTATACCTATCTCACCTAATTGACGAATAATTCCATAAGCTTGTATATGTCCACCTAGAATTATAGCTCCCTTGGGGGGAGTTACATTACAATGATTATCAGATATATTTAATTGTTTCATCATTTAGAAAAATATACCTCCCTTTAAAAGTATAAATATTATCCTCTATTTTGTATACTACCCTTTTTATTGCAATGCAATATGTACTCTATTGGGTCCTTTCTCATTTGCTATTTTTGAAGAAATCTTACATATCTCCACTAATAGTAAAGTAAACACTATCAATAATTCATCAATAATATTATATTTATCTTCATAGCTAAAACCGTTTTTTTGATTATAGCTTGGGACATACCTGTAGGGTTATAATGATACCTAATCGCAGAATAAACCACCTTATATTTCATTATCTTTGAGTATTCTGATAGAAGAAAATCAAGAGCATCTATTTCATCAAAAATTGGCGCTTGCATCATTACGGCTCTTTTACTCAAACTTGATAAAAACCCAGGTTTTACTGTTTCAATGGATCCGGAAAGCATTGCTTTAATTTGCTTTTCTTCATCAACTGCATAATAAGCAAAGGGCTCATAATTAGGAGTTTCCCAATAAACCTCAAACATATAGGGAGTATGAAAAATTGTCCCATAAGGATGTTTATCAACATAGGACAAGCATTGTTCCCTTGATATATCTTTGTTTGTAAGCAGTTTCCATTGCATAACTTCTATACTCGCAATTAGATAGGTCTATCGGAAAGATTGTGTATAATTTCCTTGGATGATTTTATTTTGGAATATGATGTAAGATTCAGGACAATAAACCTCTATCATTCTTTTCCTCTTTCTACTACTAGCCTTGTTTCATCTATTTTTAGCATTTTGTATCACTTTTTAAGATATTCCCACCGTAGAGCATATTATTTAAGTAGGAGCATTCTTTTATAATCCTGTTACATTTCTTTAGCACTTCTCTAACGAAATTAGAGATGTGCTAGATTGTAGTTAGAGGATTATTAGATAATCAGCTAAGTAACAAGTAGTTATAAAATTGAAATCAACACAGATATAATATGGCTTTTGCATAAGATATCCTTACCCTATCATTTATAAACTGTTTCCCCTTAGAGTACTATAAATTAACTCTTCATAAACTTTAATTATTTTCTTCGCAATATGTTCTGAATCAAAACCTAATCTAAAAAGCTTGTCTCTACCCTTTGTTTTACTTTTAAAATTAAGTGCTTTATTTATTTTATCAGCAACATCCCTGGGATCATTAGTAGTAATAAAGCACCCCTCTACATCATCCAACAACCATCTAACATCACCTACATTTGTTGATACAATGGGACAATTACAAGCTATTGCTACCTTAATAACATTGGGAGAGCCCTCACAGAGAGATGTAGATAATAATAAATCAGATCCATTAAAATATAATGGCATTTCTTTATGAGGAACATTATATACGAGTTTTAATTCAACATCTTCTATATTTAAAGCAGCAATTGCTTTTTGGGTTAAAGATAAGTTTTTTTTTCTGTTCTTTTGGTATTGGACACTACAAGAAAGGCTAAAACAACGAGAATAATGTCTAATAGAAGAAATATATAATGATAACGATTATTTATATTATAAATATAAAATTACTCTTTGATATTTAAATCGCGCCAATACTCACCTAAAGTCTTAAATATTGCTCCATTAGATTTAAATAAGTTTATTAGATTAATGTAAGTGGATTTATAATATGGATAATCTCTTTCAGAAAAGTTATTACTATGCCAATTTAAAACTAAAATTGCATCTTTAATTTCAGTTTTTTCTATTATATCTCTAATTTCTGTATTCCTATTGTTGTCGTCCATAAAGCAAGAATCCATAATACATAAGGGGAAAACTATAAAATCATCATTAAAAGGTCTAAAAGGAGATATTTTTTCATCTTTGTATCCTATCTTTTTGGTGTAACCAAAGCTGGAATCGTATTTAAAACCTGCCTTTTTTTGAATATCCCATGTTTTGTCATTTAAATTAAGATAATGTTGCCTTACTCCTAATATATTACATCCTGATATATATTCTAAAAGAATCTTTTCTTCTTTAATAAGTTTTGGTTCTGAATAAGAATTATATGAACTATGTAATCCAATTTCCCACCCGTTCTTATCTAAGGTATATATTATATCTCTGACTTTTTTTTCAGTAATCATATATCTACCAAAAGAAAGTTTCCAGTTTGAAGGATGCAAAATATCAATAGGAATAGACTCATTTAAAAAGAAAAATGTTGACCTAATGTTCAGCGAATCTTCAATTTCCATAATATCTTCAAAATTCCAATAGACATCGTCAAATTTAGGAATTGATAAAAACTCTTTATAGATATTTTTAAAGTCCCATTTTCTTAGATATCTGAAAGACCTCGTAAGATATTGATAAGTTTTCCTAATTCTATCTACATCATGAGTTAAGGCAATTTTAAGCATCGTTCATTTTGGAAATTTGGCAGAGTATAAATATAAACCTATTAACTTAATAATATTTTTATACTTCTTCTCTTTTATACAATTACTAATAAATTTTAGTAATTTCTTTTCCGAAAAATCCCAGCTTATTCTGCAATCTACACAACATGGATCATTACAAAAAAAAGCTTTATGATTTTTAGAAAATAATTCAATTTCATATTCCAAAGTTCTTTTCATATCAGTAATCAAACTTTGGGCTTCGCCTACAATACCCTCAGAAACTATACAACCATTTTCTTTATATATATTCATAAGGTTATTAAACCCCTTAGCACAACCACCAGCCCAATTTAACATAAAAACTTTTTCCTTTCCTTTTTCATCTATATATTTTACCCCAGATTTTATTCTTCTTTGTCTTAATCTTAAACTAGTTATTGCTACATGTGTAGTACCAACACCTACAACTTTATTCAATCCCCCTACCCTTAGATTTTTTCCATTTAATTCTGCCAATTCCTTCAGTACATTATATGGCATAGAATCAGGAGTATGTCTTTCAGTTAAATATTTAGCATATTTACCTATGGCTACAAACTTTTGAATGGGATGAGTGCTTCTATAACTATCTGCCCTTTTTAACATTTCATTTGCTATTGCGCCGGCATAGGAAGTAGTTTTTTGTGTAACCAATGCTTTCTCCCCCATTAATCTGGGAAAATAAAAACTATTAACAAAAGATTCAGCAACAATAGTACCTTCCCTTCCTATTACATCTAATAAAGCATTAACAACTGTGCTTGCTCCTCCTTCTACATGACCTATAGATTTTAAAGAAATTTTAAGATTTAAATTATCTCCCTTCTTTATACCTAATTTGTCAAAATCCCTACATAAATCATAATAATTTATATTTTCCATCATTCTTAACCTCCTTAAACTAAAAATAAGTGTTGTTCTTATTTATTAAATTCCATTTTTCTATAACTTTTTTTGCAGCAATCACAAGAGGTGGACCTATAAATTTCCCATCCTTAATTGCTACACCTTTATCTTCTTTCTGAGATTCTTCAAATAATTTTAGCATTTCTATAGCATTTTTATATTCTTCCTCAGTAGGAGAAAAATATTTATGTACAAGTTCAATTTCTTTAGGATGTAAAACAAGCATTCCTTCAAAACCTAAATTCCTTGCAAGAATAAGATTTTTTTCTAAATCTTCTAAGTCATGGACATTTATATGAACAGTATCAATTGGTATAATTCCATTCGCTCTTGCGGCAAGAGCTATAAGTGCACGAGGAACATATATACTTTGACCATCCTTATCGTGAAGACCTTCCAAATCACTTACAAAATCTTCGCAACCAAATGAAATTGCAATCACCCTACTAGACGCCTGACAGATATCTTGGGCATTTAATACTGCACCGGATGTTTCTATTAAGGGAATAATTTTAAAAGTTCCAATAGGTAATTTCTTTTCATATTCTATAGTTTCTAATAGTTTATCAAAAAAATATATATCTTCCCCTTTCTTTGCTTTCGGATACATAAAACCATCTATCCCATCTATAGTTAATGAATATAAATCTTGAAGTAAAAATCCACTTTCTCTATCGTTAATCCTTGGAAAGATATGATAATTTTTAAATCTACCCTCTGATACCCAAGTTAGAATAGTTTTCCTTGCTAAAGCTTTGTTATATTTCGGTTGAACAGAATCTTCCAAATCTAATAATAAAACGTCTGCTTGAGATTTTGCAGCACTAGCAAGTAATTTTTCATTATGGCCTGGAACGAACATCAAACTTCGCATTAAAATTTTATCCATTTATTTTCTCCTTTTAGGTACTAGCACCCTTCTTCTAAATTTTAGCACAGCTATATTATCTTGATTAAAAGCTGTAGTTTCAACATAAATAATGCCTCTATCGGGCTTTGATTTTGATTCTCTTATATCTAAAATTTCTGTTTGAGCATGTATTGTATCATTAATAAATACTGGAAAAAGATGCTCAATTTTTTCATATTCCAAATTTGCTATAGATTTACCACTAATATCAGGAACTGTAAAACCTACTACAAGACTAAAAACGAGTGTTCCAACAACAACAGTTTTCCCATGTTGGCTTTTCTGAGCAAAAACTATATTAGTATGTAAAGGATGAAGATTCATCGTTAACAAACAAAAAAGGTTATTGTCAGATTCAAAAATCGTTTTAGTCATTGAATGGTAAATAATCTCACCAACTGTAAACTCTTCTAAATATCTTCCAATTTCAAAATTTTCCATTATAATCCTCCATTTTTTGTAAACATTCGGCAAAAGCTAAACACATCCAGGCTTGTCCCCATCTAATATAAGGAATTTTATTCTTAATTAAAGGATAAGAATGTGTATAGAAAAAACCCTTTTTATCTTGCATATTATTAATAGTCCAAATGAAAATTTCTTCGGCTTGCTTTAAAGAATCATTAAAAATATTAGATAATTTAGAAAAACAAATAATTCCCATTGCTTGATTATGAATATCTATAGGATATTTCTTTGGATAACGCCAATAAGATTTACCTCGATAGAATAAACTCTTATAAAAAATATATCCTTTTTGTAAAGCTCCTATAACTTCATCTCTATGGTCATTGCATAAAATCATATAATCATATAAAGAACAAAGAATAAATCCCTGATGAAAATCATATTGATGTCTTTCCTGACCATTCTCAGAAATACTATATTCCCAGCGCCCATCAGATTTCTGATTTTTTATGGTAAAATTAACACATTTTTTTGCGATATATTTATATTCTTCATTATCTGTTAGTTTATATAATTTAGAATAAAATTCGGCAACATGCATATTTGCATTAAAAACAATATCTTTTCTATGTTGAGTATAACTATAACACAGACCATAATTAGTTTTGGTTACTGGTATTTTATTATTCAAAAAATTACTAATCCCTATTAATAAATTTAAAATCTCAGGATCTTTTGTGTTTATATAATATTCATATAAAGCTTCTCCCATAAAGCAATTTAGAACTGAAGAAGGATCATTTTTTGATCTTTCTTCTTGAATATTTGATAAAGGAAAATTCATAGCCCAACAAATTGTATCATTTAAATTAATTTTATTATTTTTAATCCAGAATAATTGTTTCTCTATCCCTCTATTCAATAAACCATAAATAGATGATAACTCTGGAATCCGCATTAACTTAGAATAAGCATTTAAAAAAAGTGCTATACCCTTAGGTGAATAATCTTTTTTTAATCCGATAAGAGGTCTAATATTAATTGGAAGATATTTATTGATTTGAAGTGCGATATATTTGATATAAATAGACTTTACATAAGAAAAAATTGGTGCATTTAATGTATCATAGGGATCATAACCTTTATATCCTTCGGAATCAATCCAGTAAAGTAATTTGTTTAAATCTTCTATTATATTAATTTGTTCATTAATATACATAATTTTATAATGAATAATTATATATGTTTTTTTTATAAATTGCTTCTAGTCTTGATACGACTTGTTTTGAATAAAAATAAGTAGCTTTATTAAAATTAATATAAGATATATTTAAATATAAATTCTCGATAGCTAAGTACAAACTATTAATATCTTTACATCTAACTAAAATACCATTTTCTTTGTCCCTGATAATATCTGATAAACCACCTATCTCTGAACAAATAATTGGTAATCCAAAAGCCATAGCCTCTAATACAGAAAGAGGCATACATTCGGTATATGAAGGTAAAACATAAATAGAACTTTTTTTATATATATCAGTCTTTATTCCCCCAGTAACATATCCAACCATTTTTATTCTATCATCATTATTTATTATATTATTAATAGCCTTTATTTGTGAACCATCTCCTGCGATTATTAGATAAACATCATTATAATTTCTTTTGATTAATTTAAAAGCTTCAATTAATTCATAAATAACCTTTTCTTTCTCTATCCGTGCTAAATACAAAGTTATAAAAGGAATTTTTTTCCTATCCTCTATCACTGAATTAATATAGAAATTTTTTATAAGATTTTTCATTAACCACAGTTGTTTCTAGTGTCATGTCAAGAATAATTTATCGTTGGCATTCCCATATTTTTCATCGGAACCTTATTTTCATTTGATGCTGGTCGATACGTTCGGCTAAGCTTAGTTTTCGTTTATACTGAATAATAAAGTTAATGCATACTGTAATAACTTCAGCTATTCTGTAATATATGAATTCTTTAGGTATAGATAAATCTTCTTTTTTGTAGTGTAGTATTTTGGGGAATCCCAGGGCGATTTTTTCAATATACTTTTTAGATACATAAATGAAGAACAATGCTAAAGCCATGAAAGCATTAAGATTTTTCATACCTTGATAGCTACCCAATCTCATGGTTTCCCATTTCATACTTTGCTTCATTTGGCGATGAACTTCTTCTATTGCCCAACGCTTTTTATAAACAGCTATTGCTTTCGCAACCAGTTCCAAATCAAACCTATCCTGGCTGGCAAAATCACATAATAGATAAAAATCGTTTCCTCTTTGAAAACCTTTTCTAAAGATCCGCGAGACAACCAAACTGATCTCAACCGTATTTGATTTTTTACTGGGATGGTCATCGGTTCTGACATTAATTCTTCTGGTACCGCATTTAAATACTTCGTTATCTTTGCAGCCAAGCAATTCATAGTTGAACTCCATTTCGCTTACGATTTTGTTAAAATTGATTTCTTCAAATCCTTCTTTAACAGCTCGATTACCCTTGCCACGAATGACAAATTGAATCCCATTATTACTTAAAAACTCTATTAGCTTACGATCATCAAATCCTCTATCAAACACATATGTGCCTTTACCGTTAAAGAACAACTCCATATTGATAATTGCATCTTGCATAATCTGTTTAGCTGAGTCAGATTCCAAATCGGGTGCAATTAAACGACTAAAGACTGGTAAGAGCATGTAGGAATCTTTGTTGGGCGTATAGGCTACAATGTTGATTAATAGATACCCATTGGTACTTTTACCTTCGCTACCATTATAAATCTTCTGTAAACCTTCCATCTTTTTGGCATAGGGTTTTGCAATGTCACTTTCATCCACGATAAAGATGGTTTCATCTGTAATATAGGGTTTTGCTAACTTTAACAGCGTTTCATCAATGTGCTCAACATAGTCGTTTTGGCCCAAATTCCGATATAAACGCTCAGAAGTAGATTTGGTAGATACATTGTCCTGGATAAATTTTGAGATATTGTGTATAGAGGGTGATCCAGTTCCGCATAATCCCATAAGTATATCTTTTATGAATTTTTGTTTGGGTTTAGATAGTCCTTCTGCTGCTTTTTTACAGAAGCAAGATAATTTCCCTTGCACGAATTCGGTGGTTTCATTCTGTATTATTACCATGGTGGTCTCCTTATTTTTAATTGATTCCATAATTGTGAGACCGCCATTTTTGTAAAGCTTTTAATATCAGTTTATTACAATAGTTATATGTCCAGATTTTGACTTATCCACAGGGCTAATTCAGCGTTAGTTGAACTATTTTTAAAATTTAGACACAAAGTTCGTCTCACCCCCGAGAAAATGCTTCTATTAAAGTATTATGGGCTTTAAAGGGCATAAAATTCTCGATCGGCAATTTTGGTTACGAAAAGTTTTGTGGAAAAATCCCATTTTTCAATTAATAACAAAAATTAATACCTTGGACATCTACACAACCTATATATATACACAACAGTGTGTTATAACTTGTCCACATCACTTTTTTGTGGGAATGCCTTTAATTTATCGATTAAAGCCTTTTTAGTTTTATTCTCGAATCGGCAACAGTAAACTGCCAATTGATTTTGCATTCCTTACTATTTCTGGCTAATACCCAAGCTGTTACTTCCCTATCCAAAGTTATAATATCTGGAATTCTCCTATTCAAACATTGACTTTGAAGTATGTTTAATTCAATTTCAGCTATATTCAGCCAACTACCATGCTTAGGGGTATAAATTATTTCCAATTTGTCTATTATTGCTTTTGTTCTTTCAGATGGATAAACCTCATAAAAAGAACTAATTGTATGGGTATCATAATTATCCATTACCAAAGTAATTTTCTTGGCTTCAGAATATAAATCTATAACGGAATTTAACAAATTGGCAAAATCTCCTTTCTTCTTTTTCTCTGTTACTTGTGCATAACGTTTACCTTTTAGGTGCTCTGAGGCTATAAATATATTGCTTACACCATTGCGTTTGTATTCATAATCGTGGTTCTCGATAAAACCAGGACGACATGCAATTGGAATTCTGGTTTCCTCAATTAACTGTTTGGGGGTCTCATCCATACATATTACCGGGTTATTTTCATCATACGGTCTTTTATAAACATCCAACACAACCTCCATTCGGGCTACAAATTCACTACTCTCTTGAGGAGGAATTACCCATACTGTACATTTCCAGGGTTTAAGTTCGTTTTTTTAAATCTGTCTCACACCTTCGTGAGAAATATCATCATAGTGTAATTCTACCATTTTATCCGCTAGTAAGCGTAAAGACCATTTGGCAAATCCATCTGGCGGATTACTACAACAAAGAGCTACTAAGTGAGCTTCTATATCACCATCAAATTTTTTCTGCTAAATACGCTTAGATTTGCCCGGATACATAACTGCATCAAATCCTTCTTCTACAAATTTCTTTTTAATCCGGTCTATGGTCTTCTTTCTTACCTGAACTATATCACTAATTTCTTGATTCTTATGTTTCTTTGCTCCTTCACCTTCATCACAACTTAATAAAATCAAGGGTTTTTTTATTTTGGATACAGGGTGATCTCTTTTTTTCGTTAAAACTATAAGTTCGTCTCTTTCTTCTTTCGTTAAGGTTACTTTGTACTTGAGCATAATTACCTCACTTTGGTTTAGTGAGACATTTATTTTATCCCTATGCGTCATGTCAAGTTTGACGAGACACTACCTAACAAATGCATATCATAGGGAAGCAATATATTGAATGTGTGAGCCACATTACAAACAAATAATTAGGTATAATAATGATAGGTCTTACCTATTCAATTCTTTATTGTATATCTTTCTATAGAATTCAAGAAGTTCTTTAGATTTAGCATTCCATGATAACAAATTCTCAGCTATTGTCCTATTATATTTGCCCATATCAGTTAAGTTATAATTTCCAATGATAATATTCTTTATAGCTTTTATTATATCCGTCTCTCTGTATTCTACTACAATAAAACCATAAGGATATTCAGAAACAAAACCATGCAAATCTCCATATAAATTCAGCATAATGGGTCTTCCACAAGCCATATAATCACCAAGTTTATTGGGCCAACCATATTTATTTATTGTATCGTCTTTTTTTAACAAAATATATATATCCGGGTATGATAAAAGAGTTGTATCTGAATGGTAGTCAATCCATCCACAATTCATAATAATCTTGTCTAATCCTAAAGTTTCAATACTTTTTCGAGAAAAGTCCTTCCCAAAATTCATTAATCTTATAGAATAATTTACAGTAATTGATCTAATTGCTTGAAAGAATGGCATCAAATCATTAATTTCTGAATCACCATAACCAATGAACCCAAATATAATATCATATTTTGATAAATTGTCATTATCGATAGTTTTTTCTAAATACCTGATATTATTAATATTAGAGCCACCATGAATGACTTGTATTTTATTTTTTACTACTCCACAATTTAATGCTCGTTCCCTCATCGCTTGAGATAGTACAACTACGCCATCTGCTCGCAATTTTGAAACTATTTCTGTTTTCTCTTCCCATCTACCTAAAGTTAATTTAAATATTTGCTTTTTGTTTGCTAATTGTCCATCATAGCTGAAATTATCCCACCACTCTATTATAAATTTCCCCTTATATAAATATCTATTTAATATACAGGGATAATATGAATTAGGACGATGACTGTCTGCATGTACAATTTCGAAACTGTGAAATATTACAAAACATAATCTTTCAATAAATGAAAATAATCCAAATCCTTTAGTTAATACAATATCAGGTAACACATCTTTACATCTAATTACATTAACTCCTTCTTCTTTATTGATGTTATAGGTAATACCTTTTCTATCATCAGTTGTAATTACAGTAACACAACAACCATTAGCGGCTAAACCTTTTGCAAGTGAAAAAGTTCTTTCCCAACCTCCTTTTTTGTACACACCAAAATGAAATAAAGCAACTCTCATATTCAATACACTCTAATAAAATCGTACATCCGTATAGCTTGACTTTTGTAATTAAAAATACCCTCAGCTAATTTTTTTCCTTCAAGACCAACATTAATTGCTTCTTCATAGTGATCAGCAACATACTTAAAACAATTATAAAGAGCTTCAATATTATTAGGTTCAATTATATAAGCATTCTGTTTATCGGTGAGATATTCACTTATTTCTCCAACATTCGTAACAATAACCGGCTTACCAGAAGCTAAGTATTCCCCTAATTTTGTTGGAAATCCACCCATGGCTCTCTTATTATTAGTCCTTGCAAGTATAAGAATACTAGAATTGGAAAGTACACAAGGAATTTCATCTCTATTAACTGAACCTGTAAATATTACACTTTCAGATATCCCCATTTGATTTACATATTTTTTAAGCTTTGGTGTATCTTTCCCATCTCCCACTAGGCATAATTCATAGTCTTTTCTTTCCTTCCAAAATAGGTAATATGCTTTAATTAATATATCTAAGCTATCTTTGTAAATCTCCATATTGCCAATATAAGTTATAGTTTTAGAATCTTGAATATTATTAGATAAATAAACAAATCTATCAGGTTCAACAGTCATAGGCATAATTAAACTTGGAAATTGCTGACCTGCAAGATTTTTATAATATTCATTAACTATTTTTGTCATTGATATTTGCCCATTTAATCTTCTCAATGCTAATTTAAATAAAGCAGAACTCAATAAAGATATAGAATCCCTTCCATAACGAATGGGAATTGGAAATTCGTCAACAATCCAAAATACTTTTTGGTTTTTATCTTTTTTCCCTAACATACTTAATACATACACATCATAACAAAGATCGGAACTAATAAGAAATACATCAATAGATGAATCTTTGGATAACTTAAATATGTGGATATAACTGCACAAAGAATCTCTAATTAAGTCAATCGCTTTTCCGATCTTAGATTCAGATTTAATAGTACTTTTAGGTATATACTCAAAATATATACCTTGATAAATACCCTTAGTATTCTTATTTATTGCTTTTTTATTTTTTTCAGTTTTACACAAAACTAAAACTGAAACTTGACAACCCAATTCTATCAAACCTCTTGAATAAGATATTATTCTATTCGTACCAGAATACCCTATTGGAAAAGGAAATCTACAAATAATAACTATATTCACAATTATTTAACGATTTTTTATAGTGACACAAGAAAAGATATTAATAACCCATTCCACTGCTTATGCAATTTAGCTGTCCCCAAGATCAATTTCAGCACACGCATTGAACAATTATCAATCTCATATTCTGGGCATATTTTTGTATATTTAGCATCTTCCTCTATTGCAACTTTAATTGAATCAAGCACTATATCAGGATCAAAACCGGAAAGGATTATCGTTCCAGCATCTATTGCTTCTGGACGTTCCATTGAATTCCGAATGGTAATAGCAGGAAATTTTAAAATCGCACTTTCTTCACTAATAGTTCCACTATCTGATATCACACAAGAAGAATGCATTTGCAGGAAGTTGTAGTCAGTAAAACTGAATGGCTTAAGAAACTGAATTAAAGAATTAAACTTTAATCCCTCTGAATTTTCTAACCTTTTACGGGTTCTGGGATGGGTACTGACTATAACAGGATAATGATATTGCTCTGCAAGTGTATTTAGGACAATACTTATTTTTTGTAAATTTTCCGGATAATCAACATTTTCTTCTCTATGCACAGAGATTAGAAAATATTTTTGGGGTTTTATGTTCAAAGTCTCCAAGATATTTGATTGTTTAATTTTAGGCAAATAATGCTGCAACACCTCAAACATAGGGGAGCCCGTAACATAAATTCTTCTATGAGGCAGACCTTCAGATAAAAGATGTCTTCTTGAATTCTCTGTATAGACCAAGTTAAAATCCGCTATATGATCAATCATTTTACGGTTTATTTCTTCCGGTACATTGTTATCAAAACTTCTATTGCCTGCTTCCATATGATAAATCGGAATGTGTTTTCTTTTCGCCATAATTGCAGCTATAGAAGCATTTGTGTCTCCAAGGATAAGCATTGTATCCGGTTTTTCTTTATCCAGAATTTCTTCAATTTTAATCAGCGTTTCTCCTAAGACATATCCTAAACTGGAAGTATTTACATTAAGATAATAATCTGGTTGCCGAAGCTCTAAGTCCTCAAAGAAAATCTGATTCAGTTCATAATCATAATTCTGACCGGTATGAACTAAAATATGATTTGTGTATTTATCCAGTAAAGGAATTACACAAGATAATCTGATTATTTCAGGTCTTGTGCCAACAACAGTGATCAATTTAAGCATAGTATTGTTTCCCGCAGATTACGCTGATAAAAACGCATATTTCGCAGATATTATTTTATAATTCATTTTAAAATTTTAAAGACCATTTACTTTTCGGATAATGCTTTTGTTGATATCTGAAGTGTTAAAATTGACGAGTATGCCAAGTTTCAAGTTAGTTAGTTTTAAATAAGTTAGTAATTGTTTATGATGAACTAAGGAAAGTGCTTCAACAGATTTTAATTCTATAATCACTTTCCCTTCAATCAGTAAATCCATTTTAAAGCCAGCACCCATGTCAATCCCATCATAGTATCATATCCCGCAGATTACGCAGATAAAAACGCATATTTCGCAGATAGGATTTTTAATTTTATTTTTAGATAAGTGTTCAAGAAAGTTAAACAGCATATATTTAATAAGTAGTGATGTAATTGAAATAGTTAGCATACCTTATTGTATGATGAAATATCTTTATCTTTTTCGTTTCAAAATTATGAAAATATCACTAAACATAAATCTGCGTAATCAGCGGGAAATAACCCCTGCGTAATCTGCCGGAAATAAATCACACCGGTTCATAGTAAGTATCAGGGTCATTGGGATCATAGAATTCATTAATCCAAAACATAGTCAGCAATTCCGTATCCCCTATATTAGTAATATTATGTGTATACCATATAGGCATATCTACATAAGCAGGTTCTTCACCATCCAGAATGTACTCAATAATTTCATCAGTTCCATATTTTCGTAATTTTATAGATGCCTTTCCTTTTATCACAGCAAATCTTTCAACTTTCCTGGTATGAAAATGGTTCCCTCTTGTTATTCCAGGTAGGGTTGTGGAAAAGGAAACTTGTCCTCTTGAATTAAATTTCATTGTTTCTACATATATACCACGTTGATCTGAATGTTTATTATATTTAACAGGAAAATGCTCTTTAGGTATATACGACCTGAAAGTATTGAATAAGCAAACCTCAAACCAATCAGCTAAATCAGGAAAAATTCCATTCACTACATAAGTATCATAATAACCTTGTAGTTTATTCAATAATTCCGAGACCTTATATTTTGCCTTATACGGTACTTCCAAAACCTTTGGTGGTTGCCACCCCTCAGAGTTCTCAGTGTCCTCAGTGCCCTCAGAGCCCTCAGTGTTTGCATAATCTGCGGGAAACAAATCAAGAACCACCTTTACCAAATCCCCCACATAGATCAATTTCAGTTCATTATCCACTTCAATTCTGGGTTCCTGCGTATTGCATATTTGATGTGAAAATGTAGAAATCACAGAATTATAGAATGGCACACCAAAAGGACCAAAGACATTAGGAATAATTAAACCGGTAAACTTTGCACCATTTCTTTCTGCCCATTGATTAAATAATTTTCTGCCCTCTTTTTTGGAAAGTCCATATACATTATCCCGTTCTTCTTGCAGAGATGAACTCATAATTACATAAGGTTTACTATTTGTGCGTTCCATAGAGTCAATTAGTTTCTGCACTAATTCTATATTGGTTTTATACAGCACATTTGGATCGTTATGCCTATTCATTGCAGCTAAATGAATTATCACATCACACTGTTTTACGAATGCATCCAATGCTTCTTCGGATTGGAAGAATTCATCCCGGAAAGGAATTATGATATATTTATCCGGATGCAAGCTAAGGGTGTTAAATAAATGGGTACCTATGAACCCTGCTTGACCAGTTATCCCAATCTTAATCATAGTTAGTTTCCCGCTGATTACGCAGATAAAAACGCATATCTCGCAGATATTATTTTATAATTCATTTTAAGAATTTTAAAGACCATTTACTTTTCGGATAATGCTTTTGTTGATATCGGAAGTGTTAAAATTGACGAGTATACCAAGTTTCAAGTTAGTTAGTTTTAGATAGGTTAGTAATTGTTTATGATGGACTAAAGCAAGTGTTTCAACAGATTTTAATTCCATAATCACTTTGTCTTCAATTAGTAAATCCATTTTAAAGCCAGCTCCCATATCAATTCCATCATAGATTATATTTATTGGAACCTGAGATTTTACATCTAATCCTCGTTTCTTTAATTCATAACTTAAGGCATTTTCATATACCGACTCAAATAGCCCAGGACCAAGTTTATTATACACATCATAAATAGCACCTCTTATCTTATAGGCAATTTCATTCTCACTCATATCTAATCTTTTCCATTATAATGTTGAATTATATAAACAAATAGCTTCTTTGAATTCTTATAATTATATCCAATCTGCGTAATTCGCGTTTTTATCTGCGTCATCTGCGGGAACTTAGCTCATCCTGGATATATTTAAGGGTCAGCAGTTTCTCTTTCACTTCTTCCACATTCAGCCGATAGGTATTTTCCGAAGTATATTCCACTACTTCTGCAACTTTTTCTTCCCCATTGCTAAAATATTTATCATAATTCAGGTCTCTAACATCTGCAGGAATTCTGTAATAACCCGTAAGATCAATTGCTTTTGCCATTTCTTCTCTATTTACTAAGGTTTCGTGCTTCTTTTCTCCATGCCTGGTTCCGATTATTTTTATCTCTGTCGTCGCTTCAAAAAGTTCTATCAATGCCTGTGCCAGGTCTTTTATCGTAGAAGCTGGTGACTTTTGCACAAAAATATCCCCTTGCACTCCATTCTGATATGCATAAATAACAAGTTCAACTGCTTCTTCCAGAGACATTAAATAACGTGTCATATCCGGGTCTGTAATAGTAATCGGTTTCCCTGCCTTGATTTGTTCTACAAATAGAGGTATAACAGATCCTCTGGAAGCCATTACATTGCCATATCTTGTTCCACAAAGAACAGTTCCATTTTCCGGTTGCTGTCTGGAATAGGCAATCATAACTTTTTCCATCAATGCCTTAGACATTCCCATTGCATTTATAGGATAAACAGCTTTATCTGTAGAAAGCACAATTAATTTCTTGGCATTATTGGCAATAGCAGCTCTAATTACATTTTCAGCGCCCAGAACATTGGTCTTAACTGCTTGAACAGGAAAAAACTCACAGGAAGGAACCTGCTTCAGGGCAGCAGCATGAAAAACATAATCCACACCTACCATTGCATTAGCTACACTATCATAATCCCTAACATCTCCAATATGAAATTTGATTTTAGGGTTATTATATAGTTTCCGCATATCATCCTGTTTTTTCTCATCCCGACTGAATATGCGAATCTCTTTCACCTCGGTATTTAAAAACCGTCTTAAAACAGCGTTACCGAAAGAACCTGTTCCACCCGTAATAATTATTAACTTATTTGTAAACATATAATATCCTTATGATTTCTATTTAAATATACTAATCTAATAATATCATCTAATTTTTCATTGCTGAGAATAATTATATCTTAATATAATATAGCACTCTTATGATAATTGGCTGTAGTAAGTGTTATTGAGTGGGTTATTGCTAATTGCAAAAGGATACAGTAAAAAGCATAATACAATAAGATTATTCTCCAATATATTAGAAAACAAGGTTAGAGCTACTGCAATAAAAATCAATATCTGAACGATTTCATTATATTTTTTAAACATTATTTTGCTTGCATTCCATATCCCACTTACAAATATTATAAGTCCTATCCAACCCCATTTTACAATAATCAAAGCATAAGAATTTGGACCTGATACTTCTTCTCCGAATTCATCTATATAGCCAAGTACTGGAAAAACACCATGTCCTAAGGGATAATTGAAAGATTGTTTAATTGCATAGTAAAATATTCCAACTCTATTTAATCTCAATGTATAAGCTGAACCAACACCCACTTGCCATGTTAGATTTAAATTATATAAATACATATTAATTTTGGGACCGATAAATTCTAATTCCCAGATTTGAACGAAAAATATATAAATACATAGAGGAATAAGTAATATTGGGAAGACATTTCGAGATTTAGACACTAAATAAGTTAATAGTAATAAAAATCCTACTAATATTCCTGTTGTTGATAAAGTTGTTGCCAGACAAATAAAATATACTATAATATGTTTATCTATCTTAAGTGAATTTTGGTAAAATCTAAAAATAATTAGGAAAATAAGAATAAAAGCAAAACCTCCAGGTTCCCACATAAATCCACTATTCCTTCCAGCACTCCATGCATTGAAAGTATAAAAACCGCCATACCATCCTCCAAGAATTTTTTGATCAATAATAGTAGCAAAATTTAGATAAGAAGAAACCCTATAGAATAAAGGTCTAAACAATGTTTCTAATAAGAAAAAAGGTAGAGACAATACTGACAATTTATAAAGCCATTTTTCTAGAGTAAAGAAAAATTCATCACCTAAAATAGACATTATCATATAAGCTAAGAATAACCTTAAGAACTGCATATAAAAAGCATAAGGAAATGAGGTAACATTAAGGGAGATGCTTCTATAAAAAGCAATTATATTAATCATAAGCCATAAAATACTAAGAAATATCAAAATTCCACTAAGTTTTTTCCTCTCTAAAAAAAATATTATTGATGTATAAATAAATGCAAAGGGAATTAATAATTTACTAAATGAGAACTGCATAGGAGTAATAGCTATAAAGAAAACAAAAATATACAATATGTCTTTTGATAAAAATATATTTATTTTATGTATTAGTGTATTTTTTTTTGCATAAGGGACATAATAACCCATTGACGCAATTGCTCTGTTATTTAAATCCATGTCTCTCATAATATTAGTTGCACTCTCATTAATTAATTATTAATATACTGTTTATTAATGTCTTCATATATTTTTATGTATATCGTAACACCATATCATTGCAGTATCTTAAACAATAAGTACTGTTTCTATTATTACAACTATGTTCCTTATATTGATAATGAGTAATCAAAAATGCAAGCACAATACTAAAGGGTAATTTTAAGTTTCTGCATATCAATATTAAAGTTATGGTAACTAACATAATACCTATCATATTAATAATCAGATTAGGAAAATATGTATTGATAGATAAATGTGATAAAAATAATACAATAGGAATAGACCATAATATCAGCTTGTTGTCCTGTTTTATAAATTGGGAATATTCCATAATTATTTAATCCTTGCCTGTTTCAAAAATTCATCCCAATTACCCATATCAGTCCAACTCTCTTTACTCACAGGAAAAACGCCAACTCTCCTTTTCTGTTCCATTAACAATTTAATTAAATCCGTAATATGAAAGAGCTTATTTTCTGGAATATATTTAAAAACACTTGGCTCCAAGATATATAAGCCACTGTTTATTTTGTAATAATATTCCGGTTTTTCATTAATCTCTATCAGTTGACCTTCATTATTTGTTTCCAGAACTCCATAAGGGATGCTGGATTGCATTATCGCTGCTACAATAGTTATTTCATTCTTACTTTCTTTATGAAAATCCAATATATTAGCATAATCATCATCAATAAGAATATCGCAATTGCTTACAAAGAAAGTAGAATCAATGAACTTTCTTGCCAATTTGATACTTCCAGCAGTCCCTAAAAATTCTTTTTCTTCAATATAGTGTATATTGTAATTATGATTATTAAGTGAATTTAAATAATATTTGATCATATCTGATTTGTAATTTACCGAAATATAGAAGTTCTCACACTGGTATTCCAGAAAACTATCTATTATTTGTTCCAGAATTGTTTTTTCCCCAATTGGGATTAATGCTTTCGGAAAGACATTTGTTAAGGGCTTTAACCGTGAGCCAATACCTCCAGCCATTATTACCACTGGTAGATTGATATTTCCCTTCTTTAGCTTTTCCTGTTCTTTAAAAATATCTTCCCAAAAAACTACATCTGTTATCTTTCCCTCGGTAGATATAATGGGCATATATTCATTCCGTCTTTGTAACATTCTCTGTTTTATCTGCTCAATATTATCTGTTTCTGAAACAACTACAGCATAATCCCTAAGGATTGTTTTAATTTCAGTGTTTAGATCTATCCCTCTAATAATAGCTCTCTGAAGATCTCCAATGCTTAACATACTATAATATTTATCATTTTCTATTACTATTAGGAGTTTTTTATTAATTCTATCCATCTGCCTTAATGCTGAAGCAATAGTGTCCTTCAATCCGATGGTAAGATCTTTAATTTTATTATTCATCTTTTCTTTAAAAACTTAGCTGGGTTGCCTACCCATACTTCATTTGAAGGTATATCACCTAAAACAACTGAACCCATTCCTATTATAACATTATCACCAATTTTAGTTTGTTCTCTGATAATTACTTGTGAATAAATTGTGGAATTCCTCCCGATAGAAACAGAGCCATTCAACATTGTTGAACCGGTTATTAATACATTTTCTTCAAGTTTACAGTTATGAGCAATAAAACATAAGGCATTGATTTTTGTTCCTTGACCTATGAAAGTATCTGATAAAGAACCCCTTGCAATAGAACAATTAGCACCGATAACAACATTATCTTCTATTATTAATCTTCCTAAATGAGGAAAAGTAAAAAGGTTACCAATTTCATCCCTATAACAACCCAGTCCAACTGTTCCCAAAACAGATCCTGAATATATTATTACATTATCTCCGATAATAACATCATTTTCTATTGTAACTGAATTATGTATGATAGAATTCCTTCCTATAATACATTTACCAATAATTGCATTTGGGCCAATATAAACTGTTTTATCTATTTGCGCTTTATTAGAAATTATTGATGTAGGGTGTATATATGCTTTATAAGTGTTTATAAAAAAATGATTACCTATCATAGCAATAGCATTTCTTGGTGATTTAACGACAATTTGGACAATACCTTTTTGTTGCATTATCTCTGTATAACTTACGGACGCGTCAGTAATAATAGCAGAAGAATTTGTTTGCTCAGCTCTTGTTTGTTTATTAAGTGCCGAAGGATTTACCCAATCTAACTTATTTAAATCCATATTATCTAAAGAGGCAATTCCATTTACTTTTATATTTTTGATATCTCCATTTACTGTTACAATTTCTTGCTTCAGTAAATCTATTATTTCTATTAATGATATAATTTTAGACATTTATACTCCTCTATCCCATTGTATATTCGGGAAATTCATCAGGATTAAAAAGTAATTCTTTAGGTATATGTTCTCTATTATAATAATGCTTATAGACGGCATTATAAATATTTACGAGTTTATCCATATTAGCTTTGTTATCATACTCTCTTTCAATAAAGACCTTTGAATTCGCTAACATTTTTTCAACAAGTTCAGGTTCTTTCATCACTCTAAGCATATTTTTAGCTAATGAATTAACATCGTCAATCTCACTAATTAAAACTGCCTCACCATATTTATTAAGAAAAGGAGTGCCGGTTGTCTTATAGGTAATAACTGGAAATCCAAGTATCATAGCTTCTATAATAGTTCCTGATATTACATCAAGTTTTACAGGTAACACAGCATACTTTGCTTGTTGAATATGCTTGTGCATATCAGATTGTTTAATAAAATATTCCGTAAATTCGATATTATCTTTTAATCGTAATTCCTCAATCATTTTGTCCAGAAATTTACGATAATCTGCAGCACACTTCCCAACTATATTTAAAGTAACTTCAGGAAATTCTTTTTTTACCAATTTAAGTGCTTGGATAGTATCCTCTACCCCTTTTTTCTTTGTAACACCGGCAGCAAAGAAGACAAAATCATATTTCTTAGCTATATTATCTATTGTTTTGGGATGTTTAAAAGGGAAAGTATAATGAAATATTATGGCTTCAGGGTTATTACGCAAAACCATATTCCTATGCATTAGTCCATTACAGCAAAAGTACTTTATTTTTTTATGTATTCTCAACTCTAAATCCCAACGATATTGATCTACATCTCCGCTGAGTTTTTCCCTAAGGGGATTTGTATAAACAGTTTGAGCTGTAAGCATTAACGGTAAATTATTAATATCCAAAGCAGATATAGAATAATAAGGATTTTCAGCACCTACCAAATTTACAATATCTGGTTTAATATCCTTCAAAAATTGGTTTATTAAATATCTATTATGATAGTATTTTGGTCTCTTCACATTAAAGAAGCGCCTATATATCTTAATTATTAGAATATCATCATCTGGTCTAAAAAAGTGATAGTGTATATTATTATAGCTAAAGCTGTATTTAAACTTTTTTAGATTTTTATGTGGAGATATAATATGAATTTCTATATCATTCCGTTTTTCAAACTCATAAATAAGATTCGTTACCCAAGGAGCATAGTCAAATAATTGTTTATTTCGCTTATTTAAAATCTTACGAATATAATTCTCAATCTTACATCCCGATAATGGTAGCTTTTCTCTAACTTCTGGATTAGAAAAGTGGCATATCAAAGCAACTTTTAGTTGTTTATTCATCAAAACCTCTGAAAAATACACATAAACGCTTCCGCATACTTTACGCCGATTCTTGAACCCCGAAAAGCTGCTAAACCTTTTATAGCATGAGCACTTCTCGGTAAAGGATCAGGCATTATCTCTGTTTCATATATCTTCATTATTTCAATTTTTGTATCCAGATAATCAGTAATATCAACAAATGTATTGGGAATAAATGCATTTTCCGCTAAGGCAGGGGCAAATTCAGTTTCTGATAGGGTTTCGAACATATAAATTCCTTTAATGAATGGAGCTCTAAAACTTTTAGTCGAAGATATCAAAGCGTTAAAAATAGTCCTATGATCAGAATGAACATCACTCCTATTAGGAGCAAATATAATTTCGGCATTTGATTTTATAATAAATTTACTCATTGATCCAATTATATCATTTAGTTTAATTTGATCTATCTCTGTTTCAGGCAAGCTCATCCGGTATATAGCTTTGAAACCATAAATTCTATTAACCTTTTCAATAATCAAAGATTGTTGAGAATTTCCATCGGTAATGAACATACAGTTAACTGAGTGGCCTTTTTCCTTTAACTTTAGTATAGTGCCACCACAACCAAGAGTTTCATCATCCGGATGAACAGATATAATCAATATATTCACAATTATAAATCCTAACAATGCATTATGCTTTTAGATATCTATATTGAAATATTGGATATAACACATAACCTTATAAATGAATTCCGAATCCACTTGGAATATTAATTAATCGCTCCTCAATTTCTATTGCTAAGGGTATTTCAGCTTTCAAGCATTGGCTAAACATTTTAAGTTTATTCATCAAAATCCAGGCAGGACGGCACATAACTTTTTGTGAATTTACCTGTTCAAGGAAAGCATCTCTTTCTTCGATATTTTTTAGGAGAATAGCATTAAGCCAATAATTAGAAATACAATCTTTGGGTTCTGTAATAAATTCTATATCCGCAATTGTTTTAAAATAGTCCTGATAAATTTGGGCTGTTTCTCTTTTGCTTTTAAGAATTTCCGGTAACATTTCCATTTGAGCACAACCCAAAGCAGCATTAATATTTGGCAAACGATAATTGTAGCCAATCATATCGTGTTCAAATTTCCAGGGATGTGCTTTTTTGGCAGTTGTGGTAATATGTTTTGCCAGAGGACCAAGTTGATCGGCATCAGTTAAAATCATTCCTCCCCCACCTGTAGTTATGGTCTTATTGCCATTAAAACTCAATATTCCCAATTTCCCGAAGGTTCCTGTATGTTTTCCTTTATAGTAACTTCCAATTGATTCTGCAGCATCTTCTACAACGGGAATATGATAGCGGTTGCAAATCTCTACGATTTGATCAATTTTGCAGGAATGACCAAAAGTGTGCATAGGAACGCATGCGGTAATCTTCTTCTGTCCACGAATTTTCACAAATTTACTCGAATTATCTTCAAACGATCCCTGTAATTCCTCTATTTGTGATAATTTGTATAAATTCGTGGACTCTTGATCTTGTGATAATTTGTGTAAATTTGTGGACACATTAACTTCTTTTAGATAACAGGCATCATCTTGAATAATTGTATTTGCAGATAACCAAAGTTCTAATGAATCAGGAGACATACCTAAGGTCTCAGGATCAATATCTACAAAAATTGGCTCTGCACCACAATAAGTTATAGCATTACAAGTGGCTATAAAAGTAAGCGGTTGTGTTATTACAAGATCACCTTGATCAACACCTGCAAGTTTTAAAGCAATATGCAAAGCAGAAGTTCCATTCACTGTAGCAATAGCATATTTTGCACCGGTAAAATCCTTGATCATCTCTTCAAAACGATCCACATATTTACCAACGGAAGAAACAAAAGTGCTTTCTATGCAGTCCAGAACATACTTTTTCTCATTACCACCAAAATAGGGTTCATGAAGGGGGATGAGATCTCTATTGGGATAGAGGGAACGAATGAAGTCAATTATTAGTTGATAGTTCACAAATTAGTCCACGAATTTACACAAATTAACACGAATTTATAAGATTAGGCGTTTATATGTTAAACTGGGGGAACCGAAGTTTACTAATAAGCCAACTCTAAGTTTAGTGGCTTTCAAGTAGTTTAATATTTGAGAAATATGATCATTGGAGAGTTCTGAAAGGGCTTTTATTTCCACAATGATTTTCCCAAAACATAAGAAGTCAGCTTTGTAGCATTTATCTAATATTTTATCTTTATAAAAGATGCGAATCTCTTTCTCTTTTTCAAATGGTATTCCTTGATCCAAAAAATCAATAGCTAATGATTCTTGATATACAGCTTCCAGAAAACCAGGCCCCAACTCCTTATGAACATTCATACAAGCCCCAATAATCTTGTAGCATTCTTCCTTATACAAAATATTATTATTCATACTTCGTGTCAATTTGTGAAAATTCGTGGACTAATTTGTGGACTCGTGGACTAAAGATTATAAATTCCTGGTTTGTATTTTCCCAGGTTTTGCGGATTTGTAAACCACTCCACTGTTTTCTCCAATCCTTCTTTTATGCTATATTTTGGCTCAAAACCAGTTAATGCCTTTATTTTACTATTATCACACCAAAGGCGAAAGACCTCTGACTTCTCAGGTCTATTTCTTTGTTCATCAGTAACCAATTTAGCATCACTATGCATAATATCCTTGATCAATTCAAAGGTTTCTTTTATAGAAATTTCGTAGTTGGAACCAATATTCACTGTTTCTCCAATTGCCTTATCGCATTGGGATAATAATATAAAGCCCTGGCAAATATCTTCTACATAGTTGAAATCACGAGTTGGAGATGTATCTCCTAATTTGATTTCTTTCATTCCATTGGCTATTTGAATTATAATTGTTGGTATAACAGCTCTAGCAGATTGCCTGGGACCATAAGTATTAAATGGACGCATAATAGTTAAGGGAAGTTTAAAAGCATTATAAAAACTCATCGCTATTGCATCTGCCCCAATTTTACTGGCACTATAAGGAGATTGTGGCTGTAAAGGATGTTTTTCATCAATAGGGACATATTTGGCTGTGCCATAAACTTCACTGGTGGAAGTAACTAAAATTCTTTTAACTCCATTATCTTTAGCTGCCTGGCATATATTTAAAGTCCCTTTTACATTTGTCTCTATATAACTTTCTGGTGCAATATAAGAATAAGGGATAGCTATTAAAGCTGCTAAATGAAAAATAACATCTATGCCTTTGCTAATTTCTCTACAATAATTAGGGTCTCTTACATCTCCGCATACAATTTCCAAATTTGAGCTTGGTTTTATATCTTCCAACCAACCCCAATAATTAAAAGAATTATATTGAGCTAAAGCTCTCACCTGGTAGCCATCTTTTAGTAATGCTTCAGTAAGATGGGAACCGATAAAACCATCAGCACCGGTAACAAGAACTTTCATATTTTCCTTTCTTCTGTCCACGAATTTTCACTAATTAGCACGAATTATTTGAATTATAATAATCTAAAGTATATTGTAATCCATTTCCGCTTTTTAAGTAATTTAACCCTCTCAATAAATGCGGAGCTTCAGCGAGCTCCGACTACACAAATTTCTAAACCTTCTAAACCTTCTCAACACTCTAAACCTTCTCAACCTATTAAATTCGTTCAACCATATTAACTCATACTGTAATTTTTATATATTATGTTTATGGCTCGGTTGGGGAAAAAGAATGGTGCATTTGTAATTTATGAATTCCTTGGCTTGCATAACCTTTAATAGTTTGTCGCTCAGAATTATCCATTCCTAAAAAATATATTGAAGCAAAGAGAACTATTTCTGAAATAATACTTATAATAATAAAACGTAACAAGCCATAAGAAAATGCATTTTTTATGATAAAAAGAGGAGTTACTGTTAAGCAAACAAGGAGTATTTTAAATGTAGATCTTTTTAAGAATTCAATTGCATCATAGTTTAAAATAACTTTTAGCAGAATCTGATTCGTTATAAAGGTTAAAAAAGCAGTGAAAAGATAAATATAGCTAATAATATAAGGTGGATGACCCATTTTATAAGCAATGTATGCTAAAGGTAAACACAGAAGAGTAATACCACTATTAATTATTTTAAACAATGCAATTTTACCAGAAGCGTGAATCAATGGACCTATACCAAATTGACTTGTAGCAATAATTGATTTTATTAGCATGGCTTGAACGAATGTTATCGTATATTCTGGAACCTCTTTAAGCCATGAGTTGAGTATAAAATCAGTTTCTAAGAGAATTGGCAGCATAGGTATTGCCATTAAAAAAAAAGAGAATTTAGAAGATATAATAACTAATTTACTTGCTCGTTTATGATCTCCTGCACTATAACTTTTTGTTATCTGTGGAATAATTGCTTGCCCTAAGCTCTGTGCAAATGATCTTACGATTGAATTTACTTGATTAGCAATACCAAAACTGGCATTTAATATAGTGCCAAAAAACCGATTAATAATAATTGCTGATCCTTGATTTTCCCCAACAATTGCAGCAACTTCAATAGAATTCCATCCCGTAAAACCAAGCATTTCTTTGTACTTTACCCAATCCCTACATAATTGCCATTTGACTGTATTAAAATATGTCTTTAGACAATATGCAATATACATTATAGGATTTAGGGCATGAATGATAGTTATAAATATTACATAATATCTTAAATGATTCCCTGGCAAATAAATTAATAATATGGATAATAATAAAGTTAGTATTTTAGTAGATATTTCAATGGGAACAGTGATAGAAAATTTCTCTTTTGCAACGAGTAGACCTTGAAAGGGGGTGCCAATAATAATACAGACGGTATTTAGAATGGAAAAAATAAAGGTAAATACAGCATCATTCAATTTCCCTTCAGGGATTTTTAAATAGTGATAGATATAATATAGACCAACAGTTAAAGCTAATATAACAAATAATATTGAAAGCAGTAGATGAATACTCAAGCTTATATTAAATATTTTATTGCTATCTCCATTTGGCTTCCCCTCTTCATAAGCAATAAATCTATAAGTAGTTGTTATCATAATGGTATTGACAAATGCCATTAAAGACACAACACCACCAACTACATTATATAATCCATAATCCGAAGCACCTAATGCCATAAGAACGAATCGCGAAGTAAAAACTCCTGCGATCATTGATACAACAAGACGAATATAGAGATAGAAACTGTTCTTTATGATAAGTTTATTTGACATCTTCGATTAAAGTACTTTGATATGTTATTTTTAATATCCCTTCACATTATAGCTACATAAAATGTGTTTCTTAGAAAACTATCATTGTAGCTGATTAACAAGAATTAATATGCCCTATTTGAGATGATAAATAATTAATAGAAGTTAAAAAATATAGAGTTAGAGAGTTTAGAGTGCGGAAGTTCAAAGTTCAAAGTGCAAAGTTCTTAGTTGGGGTGTTCAGAGTTCTTAAGGTAACGGATAAAACCGCCAATCAATCTTTTGATACTATTTAGTTTTAACATTAGTTCATTGTGCTGATTTAAATCTATATAATGAATATCTAAAGCAACATACAAAAGGGATTCAACTTCAGAAGCAGAACGAAAAGAATAACTTAGAAATTGAAGAAATGATTTCTTTGAACCACTATCAAAACCCTCGGCTATATTGGACATAATAGAAACGGATGCTCTTTGAATCTGATCTCTAAAACCGAAATCTTTTTGTGAATTACCTTCTGAAAAAATATGATAAACATCAGCTACGAAAATTCGCGCTTATTTCCATGCTTCAATATCTGAAAAACTTTCTATCTTCACAACTGAACTCCTGCACTTTGAACTTTGAACTCCTGCACTTTGAACTTTGAACTCCTGCACTTCTGCACTTTGAACTTTGAACTCCTGCACTTCTGCACTTTGAACTTTGAACTTTGAACTCCAGTACTGCCTACAGCTTCGCCCCGTGGCTTATGCATTCTGGGTTGCATAAGGCGTTAAAAGATATGGCTGGTAGAGTATTATATTCTAAAAGGGAATAGATTTCGTTTCAAGTAAGGAATGACAACAAGTAGGAGCAGTATGACAAAAAGCTGGTACAGAAGGATAAAAAGCAGGTGCAGAAGGATAAAATGCAGAGCAGATAAAAAAATTGACTTCTAAATTACCCTTTGATGAGGTAACTGAGAAGTCATATTGATTATGTCTAAAGTTCTTTGCTGTCCTGTATTTTATCGGTATGTTAGCCATAGTTTTATAATACTCTCGTTTATATTTTTCATAATTGAGTTCATAATTGAAATTGGGGCTGGAGCTGTCAATATATTTTTTGCATGGGAAACGAGATTTAGAGTGAACTGGGATAGAGGAGAGAAAGATAAGATAAAGTTGGATAAGAGGTTAGCTATGTGGAAAAAAATATAATTCTCTCACAGATTACACAGATTGCACAGATAAAAAAAGAGAATAGGTAGGGGATGAACAGGATTATATTAGCTGATGGCGGAGGGCGGAGAGCGGAGAGAAAAAATACCTCTCACAGATTACACTGATTACACAGATAAAAAATGATTGTGATTAAGGGCAAAGAGGAAGGTTGATAAAAGGATAAATAAAAGGATCAAAAAAAGGATTTAACTTGACGCAGATTAGGTTAATGAGAAAAAGGTAAAAAAAGGTAATAGCTGGTAAATAAAGAAGATGATATCTATAGTAATAGACAGTAAAGTAAGTCGGTGGACAAGGGAAATAAAATATGTGTTTGGCTTTATGTTCCAGACCCTGGGTTATAACTTTCGTTTTCTGGAAGAGCTGGAAGAGCTGAAAGCAAACGATATTTTGCTGATATATGGTTACACAGAGCCAACTCCTGAAGAATTAAAAGGTCTGGCTAAGCATTATATCACATTTTTCATTCCCTGCGATCCGGATTTTTTTGACAACAAAGCATACAGTGCAGACCGTTTGCGTAGATGTATGCGGGAAATAAAGTTACTGAATATAACGCCTATTGTTTCAGCCCGCAAATTTGAATACCCTGCGGAAAATTATACGGAAAGTGACATTAGCGGAGGAAAAATCAATTTTGACTTGGTGGGTAACATCTTTTTGCATTTGAGCAATCTGGAAGAAAGTAGTGATGCCGGCTCAATGGAAAATGGCTATTATCCTGATAGTGCCAGTGTTTTTTACAACTATCGAGAAACACCAATTGTAGATAATTTGCTGTGGCTGGTAGATTCGCTGATCAAAGAACACTGCCGCGCTAAAAATACTTGCATTGCTCAAAAGTTATTATGGCCCTCGGCTCAACAAGCAGCTGTGCTTTTATCACATAGTATAGATGATTTGCAAAAATGGAATGCCTCTTCGCTAATCCTTTCCCTCCCTGACGATTTGGCAAGGTTATTTACTTTTCGCTGGAAACAATTGGCACATACGCTGAAAGGTAAACTTCAATATCTTTTTACTAACTACGAGCTTAACTGGAATTTTGATGAGTTTTTAAATCAGGAAAAGGACTCCAATTGTCGTAGCACATACTATCTGGCAACCGAGGCAAATGAAGATATTGATTACTCTCTGGAAGATCCTGATCTGCAGGAAGAAATTCAGAAAATCTTGCATAGCGGAAATGAAATAGGTCTTTTGGCAACTGCTGATAAGCTTAATCAGGATGATTATTTAACCCGCAAACAAATTCTTCTGCATCTGCTGGGTAAAGAAAAACTGGGAATTAGGCAACTGAACTATAAAATCAATAACACAATCCGGGAATTACAAAACAAAATTTCTCCTGCTTTTAGCCAGAGCACAGCGTTTCAATCACTTCCCGGATACAAAAACGGAATGAGCTTACCCTGGCAACCCTGGGTAAACGGAACTAAAATGGATTATTGGGAATTGCCTACAATTTATCGTGATGAATATTTGAAGATTAATAAACATAACTATCTGCAACTGGAAGATGCTAAACACCAACTGAAAAAGTTCTTCCAAAATGCAGTGCGCACTCATAGCATTTTCAGTATGGATTTCACGATTGCCAGTTTCAGCAATATCAGCTATATGAATAAACTTTATCCTTATCTTTTGGCACTGATCAAAAGTGGAAAGACCTATCTGGCTACGGCAGGTGAATTAGTTGACTGGTGGGAAAAAAGAAACCGGGTGACAATCAATGAAAGCGAAGATCAGATTTGTCTGATGTTTCCGGACGATTTGGATAGTTTTACGCTGTGCTTGCATGGAAATCCAAAAATTAAAGAAGTAGCTGAAATGCCGGCAAAGGTGATGGGAAACCAAGTACAATTTACGAATGTCAAAGCGGATTCTATAGCGGTGATCGTGGTGGAAGGGAAATGAAAAAACCTCACGCAGATTACGCAGATGACGCAGATAAAAAAGATAAAGGGCTCTCACAGATTACACAGATTACACAGATAAAAAAAACAGGAAGGTTGATGTCCTCATCAACCAAAAAGAGAATAGGTATGGGATGAACAGGATGAAAGGGATTTTCAGGATAAAAAAGATAAAGGGCTCTCACAGATTACACAGATTACACAGATAAAAAAACAGGAAGGTTGATGTCCCCGTCAACCAAAAAGAGATACAGGAAGGTTGATGTCCTCATCAACCAAAAAGAGAACAGGAAGGTTGATGTCCTCATCAACCAGAATGGGTTAATGTGAAATTTGGGGGTAAAGAAATAGCGCGGTTGGAAGTGGAACGACGAGGACGTCGTTCTTCCGGATTTTGTGAACGACGAGGACGTCGTTCGTCCGGGTTATATGAACGACGAGGACATCGTTCGTCCGGGTTTTATGAACGACGAGGAAGTCGTTCTTCCGGATTTTATGAACGACGAGGAAATCGTTCTTCCGGGTTTTATGAACGACGAGGACGTCGTTCTTCCGAAGATAAAAGGATAGAGATGAAAAAGGTATTGCATATACAGTTACTGCCAATACTATCCGGGGTGCAGAGATTTTCTTTGCATTTATTGGATGGCTTGGATAGCAATGAATTTGATGTCCAGGTTGCCTGTAAGCCGAATGGTGAATTTGTGGACGAAATTAAAGCCAGGGGTTATCAATATATTCCTTTGCCTACTTTTCGTCATCAGATATGCTTTGGGGACATCTTTACCTTTTTCCACTTACTATATATAATTAAAAAGCACCGTTTTGATATTGTGCATACCAATGCTTCCAAGCCAGGATTTTTAGGTCGTTTAGCTGCCCGTTTAGGTAAAGTTCCGTTAATTATTCATACAACACATACTTTTCCTTTTCTGGAACAGCAAAAACCGATAACTTACAAGTTCTTTACTACTTTAGAAAGGATTGGCAACCGGTTGGGTGATTACAATATTTTCGTGAATAATTCTGATCGGTTGAAATCCCTAAAGATGGGCTTAATCAAACCGGAAAAAGCAATTACTATTTACAATGCACTTCCTCCAACATTAGCAACTGCCTTACAGGAAATTGCCCAAAACCGAAAAAAACCGGAACAGGAAATTATTATTGGTTCCACTTTAAGGTTTTGTCCTCAAAAAAATGTAATCAATTTAATAACTGCTTCTTGTAATGCCTGTTTACAGGAGCAAAAATTAAAATTCATCTATTTGGGTGAGGGTGAATATTATGAATTGTGTAAAGCCATTATTCACAGTTACGGTTTGGACGAGCGGATATTGCTTCCGGGTTGGGATAAAAATGTTTTGCCCTGGTTGAAGGTCTTCAATGTTTTTGTTCTCTATTCGCGTTGGGAAGCGATGCCTTTCAGCATCATTGAAGCAATGCATTCAGGGTTGCCGATAATTGTTTCCGACCTGCCTTCTCTTTTGGAATTGGTGGATAGCCAAACAGGTTATATTGTTCCTTTAGATAATAATGCAGAGCTGGCAAAGACCTTTATAGAAATAGCCCAGGATTTTGAGACCGCGTATCGGAAAGGCAAGGAAGCAGCAAAAAAGATCGCCGCAATTTGTTCTTATGAGAAAATGGTTAATGCTTACAGAGAACTTTATCTTTCAGCTAAATAATAGAGAACAACGATGATAAACATATACTTACTGATTATAATTGAAGCGGTTATAATTCATCTGTGCACGCATTTGTTATTCCCGCTTAATGTGAAAATTTCCACAAAATTAAAGCTCATTGCTCATCCGAATGAGCGTAAAATTCATAAAATGCCAATTCCCGAAGCAGGTGGTTTGTGTTTTGCTTTGCCTATTATTTTAGCCCAGGCAACTTTTGGCTTGATCAGCGGAAATTCAGAACCGGGTAATATGCTTTTAGAGCTTTCAGGAGTAGGAGTTCTGGCATTATGTTTTGGAGTTTGGGATGATCGTTTTGAAAGTCCTCCTCCTTATAAACTTTTGTGGCAAATTACCTTAGGCATTATTATGTATTTATTTGGCTATCGGGTTTTGTATCTGACTAATCCTTTCGGAGCGCACTTTATTTTGGGGTGGTTATCCTTTCCGGTTACTGTTTTATGGTATTTAATAGTAATCAATGCTATCAATTTTATTGACGGTATAGATGGTTTAGCTTGTGGAATAACGATTATTGTAAGTGCCGTTTTAATTGTAATTGGCATCAAAGAACAGAATCAGCTGGTAATTGCTATTTCTTCTTTTTTACTGGCGGGAAATTTAGCTTTTCTGCGTTATAATTTCTATCCGGCAAAAATTTTTATGGGAGAAACGGGGTCTTTATTTATCGGGCTGAATATAGCTGCAATTTCCACAGCGGGAACTTCCCAATTTAAAGGAATAACTTCTATAACTTTGATGGTTCCGTTAACGGTGATGGCTGTTCCTTTAATTGATTTTGTGCTGGCTGTTTTCAGGCGTTTGCATTACGGAGATATGTTTCATTCCGATAAAGAGCATATTCATCATACGATGTTGGATTTTGGCTTTTCTCAAAAGACAATTGCGATTATAATATATTTAGTAACCTTGCTTTTTGGACTTATTGCCATCGGCTTTTCCTTTTCTTCCAAAAAGATTGTTTTTTCTTTGCTTTTAGGGCTTTTTGCCATGATGGTTGTGATTGCCTATTTAATTATGCGACAGGAGCGAAAACGATGAGAAGGATTTTACTGCTTGCAGCAATACTGGTATGTGTTTATCTGCCTGCACAGAATTGGACAATATCTACTAATACAAATCATATTTACGATTTATCTGCCAAAGGTAATGATCTTTATCTTGCTACCTGGGGTGGAGTTTTACAATTGAGTCCGGGAAATGATTCCTCCAGCTTAAACGCTTACACGGAAAAGAAAATATACCAAAAAGGGACCGGATTGGTCTCTAATGACATCAGAACCCTTTCCTATATTGATTTTTCCAGTAGTTTATGGATGGGTTCTTCGGATAACGGAATTTCTATTTTAAGTCAGCAGGGGTTTCAGAATCTTGGCAGTGATTTAGGTTTGCCGTCATTAAAGGTAACCAGAATTATTGAACATCAATCCACAATTCTGGTGGCAACTTCTGCAGGTCTTGCCGTTTTTTATTATTTGCCGGAGGTTGCCTTTCCTTTGATGTTGCATCAATATACCGTTGCCAATACTTCCGGAGGACTGGTTGGAGATAATATTGTGGATATGTTATTAACGGAAACAGGAATTCTTTTTGTAGCTACAACCGATGGAGTTAGCTATATTCCCCTGGAGCAATTGGATAATGATTCTGCCTGGAAAACAATTAGCGGAGTAAATAGTCCTGTTTTAAGCGGAGGCAATCCAAAGCTTTCTGCCAATTCCGAAAGCATTGTAATTGGTTTATATGATAAGGTTTATCTGCATCCTTTGAATATGGAAAACGGTTCCTGGATAACTTACAGTAGTGCCAATATGCTTACCGGAAAAAATGTCTCTTCCGTTCTTTTGGATTCCCAAGCTCGTTTATGGATTTCTTATGCCGATTGGGATGAAGCTATTTTAAGTTATACTAATACTACCGATTCGCTTTTAACTTTGATAGAAAATAATACCAATACCCATCTTTTGAAAGAGAATAACGGGCTTGGCTATAGTCCAATTAGCAGAATTGTGGACTTGAACGGTAAAATTTATCTTTGCAGCTGGGGAGAAGGTATCTATTGTAGGGAAGCAGATTCCTGGAGTAATTATAATCCGGTCAGCATTGGTTTTCCCAGAATTGCTCAAGTTGTTACTGATAATAACTATAACTTGTGGTTTGCCAGTGGTTATATTTCTAATTTTCCTGTGCGTAAGGGTTCAATGGGAGTAAGTAAATTAGCCAATGGCAACTGGTCAACCTTGAACATTCATAACAGTCCTATTCATACAGATAATATTTTGGGCATTGCAGTTGATCCTTTGAACAGAAAATGGTTTGCCACCTGGGATAATACAAACAGCCCTTCCGGCTGGGAAAAAGGTCTCAGCGTTTTTGATGAAGATAGTAATATCTGGGTGCATATTACGAGAGATGGTATCCGCTATTATAATAATGAAACACAATCCTGGGGTGCCTATAATCCTAATCCTTCCTATCGTTTAACCACCAGCACAATTGGAGGTATTTATCCAGCAGGAGATTCATTAATGATGGTGATGTGTTCGGATGGCGAAGTTAATGTTTTGGATATGAATTTCCAAATTGTGTCTCGTTTTTCTCCTCCCAATACTGTTTTTAATCATCTCCTTTATAGTTATTACAGCGGAGATAAATATTTTATCGGAACTAATGACGATCGCGGACTTACTATCTGGAATCATAATTCTCTTCCTGTTTCGGGAGGGGCGCATTGGATAATTCCTCCCACTTCCGATTTAAACAGTTGTGTTGTTTATGGAGTAGTTACAATTGATACACCTTATGAAGGAAGGCAGCATTGGATTGCCGCAAGTACAGGTGTTTTTATGTGGAATGAAGTTAACTGGTATCGTTATGATACTATGATTAAACGCTATAAATTTAACACCTATTTAAATGTTTGGGAAAACGATATTCTTTATTATGTGGATGAAGAACGTCTTTTCGGTTCTGTAAGAACAACTCCCACCTGTATTTTTCTGGATGCCCAAAATCGGATCTGGCTGGGCAGTATGGAAAACGGACTTTCTATGTATGATCCCAATACAGAAAGGTTCACTAATTATTTCTATCCCAAATATCCTCTTATTTCCAATTACATAACTTGTTTGGGTTTTGATCCCGTTGCCGGGAATTTGATTATTGGAACCCCGGATGGTTTCAATTCCTTAAAAATAGGTAGAACAGTTAAAATTCCTACTACGCTGCAAAATTTGAAAGCATTTCCCAATCCTTTCAGACCTTCTGTTCAACCCTATTTGCAGATTGTAAATATACCTGTGGATAATTTGCCTGCGGGAAAAGCAGAATGTAGAATTTATGATAGTGCGGGTGCTTTAGTAATTAAATTGGAAGAAAATGCCCTTTGCCGTTTTCAATGGGATGGAAAAAATGCTGCAGGAAAACAATGCGGTAGCGGGATTTACTTTTTTGTAGTTGCTGATGATGCCGGAAATATTAAAAAAGGCAAACTGGCTATTATTAACGATTGAAAAAAAATAGCTCTCACAGATTACACTGATTTCACAGATTTCACAGATAAAAATCCGTAGGATTGATTTCCTCGCCAACCTAAAAGAAAATAGGTATGGGATGAACAGGATGGAAGGGATTTTAGGGATAAAAAAAACTCTCACAGATTACACTGATTTCACAGATTAAAAATCCGGAGGGTTGGCGTCCTCGCCAACCAAAAGATCCGGAGGGTTGGCGTCCTCGCCAACCTAAAAGATAATAGGTATGGGATGAACAGGATGAAAGGGATTTTAGGGATAAAAAAAACTCTCACAGATTGCACAGATTTCACAGATGAAAATCCGGAGGGTTGGCGTCCTCACCAACCTAAAGATCCGGAGGGTTGGCGTCCTCGCCAACCTAAAAGAATAGGAGGGTTGGCTCCTCGCCAACCAAAAATAGAATTGAAGTGTCCTGAAAATAGTGGACATAAATATAAAGTAAGTAATATCTTGTTGTTCGGATATTGGAAAATATTCAGCTGGCAATAGAACCTTTCATTGATGATCTCATAGTTCCTAACATTATGAAAGTAGCAGCTTTATAGTAAATGAAATCACAAGACACAAGCGATGCTCCTGTCATTTATCTATTTTTATACTGCCCATTATCTTGATTTACTAAATTACCTTGTGGACTTAGTTTAACTACCTGTTGCCTGCTCATTTCTTTAACGCCTCTTTAATGACTCTTTAACGATACATTAACTTTGTTAAGGAGTCGTTTAAGGAGCTTTACAGAAGCATAAAAGATTCAACTAAGCAAGGATTAATGTGCAGTATAAAAATCGGCAACGGTTTCGCAATTTGCCAGCTAACTTATTGCCATATCCATTTTCGCTATAAAAACGATATTATCTGTGTAATCTGTGTAATCTGTGAGAGCTATTCTTTTTTATCTGTGAAATCTGCGTAATCTGCGTGCGCTCTTTTTATCCCTAAAATCCCTTTTATCCTGTTCATCCCATACCAAATTTTTATTGGTTGGCGAGGACGCCAACCCTCCGGATTTTTTTGGTTGGCGAGGACGCCAACCCTCCGGATTTTTTTGGTCGGCGAGGACGCCAACCCTCCGGATTTTTTTGGTTGGCGAGGACGCCAACCCTCCG